>JAFEEK010000482.1 GCA_018241165.1 Pseudomonadota bacterium | reverse complement strand
TGCACCCGCTGCGTCCCGGGGAAACCGTCGAATTGCGCATCGAGCGCAGCGCAGCGAGCGCCAGGTTTTCCATCCGCCATGGGCGGGAATTCGTCGCGACCGGCATGCTGGAACTTGCGCCATGAGCGCGCACTGGAGCGAACGCCGCGAGGGCGGCGGCCGTTTCGCGTTGTGGCTGATCCGCGAAATCGGCCTGCGCATGGGCCGCCTGCCGGCACGCGCGCTGCTGTATCCGATCGCCGTGTACTTTTTCTTCCGGCGCGGTCCGGAGCGCCGCGCTTCGCGTGCCTTCCTCACGCGCGCGCTCGGGCGACCGGCGCGTACATGGGACGTGCTCAAGCACATCCATTGTTATGCGGCGACGATCCTGGATCGCGTGTTTCTGCTCGCCCGCGGCACACACGGGTTCGCGATCGACGTGCACGGGCTCGACCAACTCGAAGCGCGGATCGCGCAGGGCCGCGGCGCGATCCTGCTCGGCGCGCACATCGGCAGCTTCGAAGCCTTGCGCGTGCTCGCCGAAGCGCGTCCGGACCTGCGCGTGCGCATGCTGATGGATCGCGGCCAGACTCCGGCGCTGACGCAACTGCTGCACGCGCTCAATCCGACCGTGGCGGGCATGGTCATCGATGCCGGCGGCGACGGCGCCGACGCGGTTCTGGCGATTCGCGACGCGGCCGAACAAGGCGCGCTGATCGGCCTGCTCGGCGACCGCGCCCGTCCGGGCGAGGCGACGCGCGCGGCGCGCTTCTTCGATGGCGAAGCGGAATTTCCCATTGCCCCGCACCTGATCGCGGCAATCCTGGAACTGCCGGTGGTGCTGGCCTTCGGCCTGTATCACGGCGCCAACCGCTACACCGTGTACTTTGAGGATTTCAGCGCGGGTGCGGTTATTCCCCGCAACGAACGCGCGGCGCGGCTGGCCGAACTCGTGCAAGGTTATGCTGCGCGTCTGGAATACTACACGCGGCTCGACCCTTACAACTGGTTCAACTTCTATGAGTTCTGGAATGTTCCTGCCCGCACTGACCCTGCTGGCCGCGACGTCGTCCCAAGCGCCTGATGCGACGGCGCTGATCGCGCGCCTGAAGCGTCCGCTGCCGGCAACGACGGCCTACACGGAAGTGCGCTTCCTGCACCAGCTCACGCGCCCGCTCGTGCTGCACGGCGAGCTCGAATACGGCGGCGCGGACAAACTCGGCAAACGCGTGGACGCGCCGTATCGCGAATCCACGCAGGTCGAAGGCGATGGCGTCACGGTGACGCGCGACGGGCGCGAACCGCGGCACTTCGACCTGGGCCGTGCGCCGGAACTCAAGGTGTTGATGGGCGGATTCTCCGCCCTGCTTGGCGGCGACGCGGACGCGCTGCAACTGTTGTACACCATTACACTTGTGGACAATGCACCAAACTGGACATTGACGCTGCAACCACGCGACACGACGTTGTCGAAACACCTGCGCAAATTCGTCATCGACGGCGCGGCGTCCGATCCGCACTGCTTTTCCTTGCAGCAAGCCAATGGCGACTCCAGCGTGATGCTGCTCGGCGCGCTGGCCGCAACGACGCTGCCGCAACCACCCACGCCCGCGGCCTTGGCCGCGATCTGCCGCGCCGCCCGATGAATCCGCGCCGCCGCTTCGCCGCGATTGCGTTGTGGTGGCTGGTCCTCGCGCTGGCCGCGTTCGGCGTGCAGCGCACGCTGGTCGTCGGCAACGACTTGCGCGGCTTCCTGCCGCCGCCGCGCAATGCCGATCAAAAGGTCCTGATGGACGAAATCGGCGATGGCCCGGCATCGCGGCTTTTGCTGATGGCGATCTCCGGCGCACCGCCGGAACGGCTCGCGGACTTGAGTCGTGGCCTCGTGCGTGCGCTGCGTGCCGATGCACGCTTCACCCAGGTCTTCGATGGCGACGAATCCGTGGCGCAACTCGATCCGGTGCTGTTGCCGTATCGCTACCTGCTGTCGCCGACGCTGGATCGCGCGCAATTCGACACGACATTCCTGCGCGACCAACTCGAACAGCGCATCGAGGATCTGGGTTCGCCGGCCGGCGCTGCACTCGGGGAAATTCTGCCGCGCGATCCCACGCTGGAAACGCTCGTGCTGGCGCAGCGCTGGACGCCACATCATGCGCCGGCGCTGCGCGATGGCGTGTGGTCTTCAGCGCGCGGTGAAGCGCTGCTGGTCGCGGCCACGCGCGCATCGGGGCTCGATACTGCTGCACAATCCGCGGCCATCGCTACCGTGCGCGCGGCATTCGCAGCGATGCCGGATGCGGCGTCGGCGAAACTCGAAATCAGCGGACCGGGCTATATCGGCGCACACGTTGCGGCGAGCACGCGCGCCGAAGCCGAACGCCTGAGTGCGATCGGCACGGCGGGATTCGCGCTGTTGCTGCTGATCGCCTACCGCAGCTGGTCGATCCTCGCCCTCGTCGCGTTGCCGCTCGCCAGCGGCGCGCTTGCGGGATTGGCAGTCATCATCATTATCTTCGGCGGAGCGCATGGCATCACGCTTGCGTTCGGGTTCACCCTGCTTGGCGTCGCGCAGGAGTATCCGGTGCGCGTGTTCAGCCATCGCCGTGCCGGTGAATCGGCGATTGCGACCGTGCGTGCGGTGTGGCCGTTGCTGCGTCTGGCCATCGTCTCGGCCTGCATCGCATACCTGGCGTTTCTCGTGTCCGGCGTGCCTGGCCTGCAGCAACTCGCCGTGTTCACGATCGTGGCCCTGCTCGTGGCTGGCTTCGCCACGCGTTGGTTGTTGCCGGCCCTGTTGCCGGAAAAATTTCGCGACGTTGCGTCGTCGACGCTCATGCAACGCGCACAACGCTGGCTCGCTGCGATGCCGCGGCCGCGCGCCCTGCCGTGGATAGCACTCGCGCTGGGATTGTCCGCGCTATGGTTCGCGCCCGCGCCGCTGTGGCAGAACGACCTGGCCGCGCTGGCGCCCGCGCCCGCAAAAGAATTGGCGCGCGAAGGCGAATTACGCGCCGCGCTCGGCGCGCCGGACGTGCGCTACCTGCTCGTGCTGCACGCGGACACTGCCGAAGGCGTGTTGCGTCTATCCGAGACAATTTCTCCACAAGTGGACAAGTGGATTTCCACGCATGCCGTGGACGACGTGGAACTGCCTTCGCGCTGGCTGCCGAGCCTGGAAACCCAGCGCGCGCGCCAGGCGAAACTTCCCGATCGCGCGACGCTGACAACCGCGTTGAACGCGGCGTTGGCCGACCTGCCGTTCAAGCCCGGCTACTTCGCGCCGTTCCTCGACGACGTGGAAACCGCGCGCGGCTTGCCGCCGCTCGATCCGGCAACATTCGAGCGCTCGCCATTCGGCGCTCGCCTTGCCGCGATGCTGGTCGAACGCGAGGGCGCCTGGTACGGACTCGCCACGCTTGATGGCGTGCATGATCCGGTGGCGCTCGCCGGCATCGCCACGCAAACGCATGGCGCGGTGAAACTGCTGGACCTGAAATCGGAATCCGAAATCCTGGTCGCGCAATACCGCGTGCGCATTTTGCAGGCGCTGGGCGTGGCCTTCGTGCTGCTCGTGCTGGCGGTCGGCATCGCGTTTCGCGATGGGCGCCGCGCCTGGCATGTGCTCGCGCCGATGACGCTGGCGACCTTGCTCGCCATCGCCGTGTTGCGCGGCTGTGGCGTGCCATTGAGCCTGTTTCATCTGGTCGCCATCACGCTCGCCGCCGGACTCGGCCTGCACTATGCGCTGTTCTTCGAGCGCCCCGTGGCCGACGCGGCCGAAGCGCGCCGCACCTTGCACGCAACGCTGGTGTGCGTCGCCGCCGCGGTGCTCGTGTTCGGCCTGCTCGCGACTTCCACCGTGCCGGTGTTGCGCGCAATCGGCGCGACGGTCGCGCTCGGCGTCGCGTTTCATTTCATCCTGTCCACGCAGATGGCGATGCGAGGCGGCGATGACGCTCGCTAAATCGCAATGGGAACATCTGATTCCGCATCGCGGCGCGATGTGCCTGCTCGATGCGGTCGTCGCTTGGGATGACGAACGCATCCACGCACGTGCCGCCTCGCATCGCGATCCGGAAAATCCCCTGCGCGCGGATGGCCGCCTGCATGCCGTGAACCTGTGCGAGTACGGCGCGCAGGCGATGGCCGTGCACGGCGGTTTGATCGCGCGCCGTGATGGCAATGTTGCAGTGCCGGGATTGCTCGTGTCGCTGCGCGAGGTGAAACTGCATGTCGCCCGCATCGACGATCTGGGTGGTGATCTTGATGTGCGAGCGCGCCGACTCATGACCGGCGCCGATGCGATGCAATACGCATTTCGCGTCGAACATGCCGGTGTTCCGCTCGCCGAAGGCCGCGCCGCCGTTATGACGAAGGAGAACCCATGAGCACGAAAACTCAAACGCGCCGTGCGCTCGTCACCGGCGGCAGCGGCGACATCGGCGCGGCGATCTGCCGTGCACTCGCCGCGCAAGGCTGCTTTGTTTACGTCCATGCAAACGCAAACGCGGACCGCGCGCGAAAGTTGGCGGATGAAATCGGCACGCGAGCGCTTGCATTCGACGTGACCGACGCGGATGCCACGCGCGCGGCGCTGGAAGAAATCCTGCGCGATGGCGCGATCGACATCCTCGTGCACAACGCCGGCATCCACGACGACGCGCCGCTGGCCGGAATGACGGATGCGCAATGGCATCGCGTCATTGACGTGTCGCTGCACGGGTTTTTCCACGTCACGCAGCCGCTGCTGTTGCCGATGGCGCGCGGCAAGTTCGGGCGCATCGTGTGCGTGTCGTCGGTTGCCGCGCAGCTCGGCAATCGCGGCCAGGTCAACTACGCGGCGGCGAAGTCTGCGCTGCACGGCGCGGTCAAGTCGCTGGCGCGCGAGATGGCTTCGCGCGGCATCACCGCGAATGCAGTGGCCCCCGGCGTCATCGCCGGCCGGCTCACCGATGCGGCGTTCGATGCGCAGAAGATCCGCGAACTCGTCCCCGCCGGCCGCGCCGGCAGGCCCGACGAAGTCGCCGCGCTGGTCGCATTTTTGTGTTCGGATGCCGCCGCTTACGTCAACGGACAAGTGATCGGCATCAACGGCGGAATGATCTGATTCAGCCGTCGCCGTTCGCGCGCAACGCGCGGAACGTGTTGCGTCCGGATTCCTTCGCGGCATACAGCGCGCGGTCGGCCAGATGGGTCAGGTCGCGCGCGGAGAGTTCGCCGTTGCAATACGCGATGCCGATGCTCAAGGTCACGGTCACAGTGCTGCCGGTGATCGGAATCGGCCGCGACATGGCGACTTTCAGCCGTGCGGCGAGCAGTTCGGCGGACTGCGCGGCACCGGCGTCGCCGATCAGGATCGCAAATTCGTCGCCGCCCAGGCGCGCGAGCACGTCGATGTCGAACGCAGCTTCGCGCAGGCGTGCGGCGACGACCTTGAGCACACTGTCGCCAGCCAGGTGCCCCAGCGTGTCGTTGATGTCCTTGAAGCGATCCAGGTCGATCAGCATCAGCGCCAGCGGTTGCGGCGTGCCAGCGCGTCGCATCAGGGCGAGGTCGAGCTTTTCGTCGAATGCACGCCGGTTGGATAGCCCGGTCAGCATGTCCGAACGCGCCAGTTCGTTCAGGCGCATCTCGACCAGCTTGCGATGGGTGATGTCGTAGCCGAACAGGTAGACGCCGTGGTTGAGCGCGTCGGTTCCGGATGCCGGCAGGCACACGAATTCATGGACGCGAAGTTCGTCGTCGGCCTGGATCTGCCGTTCGTAGCGGCCGCGCTCGCCGCGCAATGCCGCAGCGACATGCGGTTCGGCAACGAGGTAGCCTTCTTCGCCCATGGCCTCGCGCAAACTCAGTTGCAGCATCTGTGCGGGCGTGCGCTCGGTGTGTTCGCTGGCGCGCGCATTGGCAAACACGATGCGCTGGTTCTCGTCGAGTTGCACGATCAACGCCGGCACGCTGTCGGCAATGATCTGCAGTTGCAGGCGACTTTCCGCCAGCGCGCGTTCGGCGAGCAAGCGCGCGGTGACGTCGCGCGCGGTGTAGATGATGCTGGGCTGGCCGGTGATCGCGTCTTCGTGCACGCGCCGGCCGAGCGCTTCGAGCCAGATCTCGCGGCCGTCCTTGTGACAACCGCGAAACGTCGCAATCGCTTCACCGCCTTCGGTAAACAGGCGCGTCAGGGCCTGCTGGATCTGCGCCCGGTCGGCGGGATCGACCATCGCCAGCGGCGGCATCGCCGCGGCTTCATCGCGCGTCCAGCCCAGGATCTCGGTGACTGCGTCCGACATGAACAGGCGCTCGCCATCGGCGCGCAACCACACCACCAGGTCGCGCAGGTTCGCGGTCAACAGGCGCGCGAGCAGCGCGGTGTGCTGCGCCGAAGCCAATGCCGGATCACCCACCTGTTGCATGCCCGTCACCCTTGCCGGATGCAACGAGTATATCGCGCGCAGCGCCAGTTCCATGCGAAAATGCCGCTACCAATCGAGTCTGCATGCGCGCCCGTAGCTCAGCTGGATAGAGTAGTGGCTTCCGAAGCCATTGGTCGGGGGTTCGAATCCCTCCGGGCGCGCCATTTGAAACGGCGCTTCGTCGTGATTCCCGGCCCTCGCGCACAGCGCTCGGGCGTTCGCCGATGCGCGAACCGATGGTTCGCAAACGCATCGTCTCACCCCTCCGGGCGCGCCATATTCACGTTCTTGTCGCGCTTATCTGGATGCGCCCTCGCCAACGCGCTCGACGTTTTTGCCGATAACCTCGATGGCCGACCGAATCCGATCCGCGTTGCTGCCTTGCTCAATCAGCGACGTTCCCGTCGGCAGCAGCTTTTCGCCAATCCTGCCGGCCAATTCCGCCACACGATTCAACACGAACCGTGGCGCGTATCCCGCAGCGCGCGCAAACATGCGCCAGTTCTCGGCGCTGATCTGATCGATTCGCTGTGCGGTGCCGATGCGCAGGGCAGGCGTGCGATCGACCAATCGTTCCGGCAACGCCAGCGTCGGTACCAGGTCATAGAACGGCGCCAGCTTCAGGCGGCCATCGAGATCGCGAAGCAAGGCGAGATTTTTTGCATGTGCATCGGCATTGCCGATCAATGCGTTGAATATCGCCCAGTCCAGCAGACCCTGCACCGCGGCCGGGCCAAGACCCAATTGGCGGACGAGTTTCGAACACGCCGCCAGTCCGGGTCCGCCCTGGCTTTCGTACTTGAGTTCGCCGGGGTAGCCCAGCGCCTGGCAGAAATCCTCCTGGTGCAATCGTCGCGTTGCGTCGCCTGCAATGAGCTGACGGTCGTAGCGTTCGATCAGCAGTGCCGAGTGCTCCGCGACTTTCACTGGCCTGGAATGTGCCGCAGCCAATCCGATTGCGCGCGCCAAGGCCGACCCAAGCGCTTCCAGATCACGCAGTCCCGGAAACCGGCGACTGTCAGGTTTGAGAATGTGCGTGCTGGATTCACCGGGCGTCGGCAGGCGCAGGCGCCCATCGGGCTGCGCGATGACGGGAATCTTGTCCTGCGCGCCTGCGAGCGAGAGTCGCAATGGCGTGCCAAGCAAGGCCCAGGCGCCTTCACCGATTTGCGCGCCTTCAAGCAAGGTCGCCACGTCGGTTTCGCCGCTACCCTCGATATTTTCGATGGGGTTTTCCAGGTCGTAGATGCTTACCGCGCCAGCGCATTCGCCGCCGATCGCGGCGAGCAGGGCAAAGTCGTCGTTCGCGGGTATGCGCAGCCGGGTTGTGACGGCTTCGCGGACGGCACCCTCCGGCAACAGGTTGCAGAACCAATTGCGCGCGACGGCGCCGGCGTGCGGCTCGCCGCGCAACGCCATCGACACCGAAAGTGGCACCGGCGCTCTCGAGTCCAGGTAGGCGGACAGATAAGTAAACGTCCAATCCTCCGGGCTGGGCGATGGTTCATTGATAGCGAGTCGCCCGATAGGTCGGCCAAACAGGTCGACGGTCAGTTGCCCGATCATGCCTGCGGCTCCGCGTCGATATAGATGCGCAGTCCGAGGACGGCCAACACCGCCAATGTCTTGTTCAGGGCAACATTGGGCTTTCCCCGTTCGAGTTCGCTCAGAAAACGCAGACCAGTCCCCGCAAGGCCGGCCAGCTGCGTCTGGGTCAAGCTGTTATTCCGTCGGGCATTGCGCACCAGTTTGCCCAAAGCCATCGGGTCACTCAGGGGAGACAGTTTTACCGATTGGGAAAACGCGTCTGCCATTCGGTGATACCTCTTCGAATTTTACCGATCGGTACAAATTAGTGTCGTTTTGTAGAAAGTCAAGAACATTTTCCCGATCGGGATTGAATTACTGTCTTGGCAACTCTCATAAATGACCGGCATTCAATCGTTCGATGCGTTGCACAGGCTTCCATCCGGTCACAGTATCTCCGGCTCCGCCGGCTGCGCATCCGCCTGCGCCAGTGCCGGCAACACGCCTTCGCGTTCGCCACGTTCGGTGCGCTGCGCGAGTTTGCGGCGCGCGTCGCGGACGCGTTCCAGCATCGCCTTGTCGTCGAGTTCGCGCGCAGCCGATTCGATCCAGCCGAGCTGGAAATCGCTCAGTTCGGCCAGTTCCGGCGTACCGGCGATGGCGTCCTGCCATTCCAAACGCGCCTCGTCGTTCTTGCCCATTTTCTTCAGGATATCGCCGCGCAGGGATCGGTAAGCGCGATTCGCTTCGTTTTGCAGCGCGATATCCACGTCCGCCAGCGCTTCGGTCAGTTGACCGTTTTTATAGTGCAGCAGGCCGGAGTTGAACTTCGTGGTCGACCAATCGCCGGCCTGGTGGTAGCTGTCCATCGCGCCGTCGCGGTCGCCGATGCGCTCGCGATAGATGCCGCGCAGGTTGAGCAGGTTCTGGGTCTGGCCCTGCTCCTGCATCGACAGGCCGATGAAGTGCAGGGCCTTTTCGTATTCGCCGAGCGCGGCGCAATCGCGGGCGTGCTTCTCGAACACATTGCCGAAATCGGCGCGCGGGATCTTGTCGTTGCGGATGTCTTCCTCGCGCTCCAGCATCCGGCAGCGCACGATCTGGCCGGGATCGCGGTGCATGATCGGCGCGTCGAAGCGGTGCACGAACGGCTCGGTATTCGGATCGTCCATGCGCGACAAGCGCAGCTCCACGCACTGGTTGTCGTCCATCGTCCATTCCAGCGCAAGACGGTCATTGGTCGATACCGGCGCCGGCAGGGTCCAAATCGAGCGTCCGACGATGCGGTTGTTGTCGGCAACGACTTCGATCGCCAGCGGAACGTGGCTGCGCTTGCTGTTGCGCGGCGGGCGCAGGATGGTTTGCGTTCTGGACGCATTCGGCACCGCATCGCCAGCGCGCATGAGCGGCACGCTGCCGGTGACCACGCGCAGCGACAGGTCTGCGCTGCACACCGGCGCGATGATCGGCTCGCCGAGTACCTGCAGGCTCAGCGCCTGCAAGGCTGCGCCGCGCGCGACCGTGCCTTGCAATTCCTCGGCGTTGCCAAGCAGCACGTGCTGGCTTTCCGGAAATTTCTTCTTCAGCGCATCCTGCACGGTCGGCAACAGGCTGCTCGATCCGCACAACAGGATGCCGTGGATGTCGTCGGGCTCCATGCGCGCGCGCAGCAGCGCCTGCGCGATAGGCGCGAACAGTGAACTGCGCTGCACGTATTCGTCGCCCGCTTCCGGCGGCGGATCCGCATCGAGAAACGGCCGCATCAACTTGTTGAACTGCTCGACCGACAAACTCGGTTGCTTCAGCGGCAGGACCTGATCGTTCCAGTCGATGGCCATCTCGACACTGCGCACCACTTCATCGTCGCTGGCCGGCATGCCCGCGGCGCGCAGCGCGGCGAGGCGGTGGCTGAGCGCGATCTTCAGGCGCTCGGCGACTTCGAGCAATCGGGGCTCGAGCTTGCGCCGCTTGTCGTACCAGGAAACCTCAAAACGGTCGATGCCGTTTTCCTCGATCAGACGCGGGATCAGCACGTCGTGCACGATCGCGCGATCGATATCGCCGCCGCCAAGGCGGTGATAGCGGCTGGTGCCGACCAGGCGCGCGCCCAGCGTGCCGCCGCGCACGGCATCGATGTGGAAGATCGCGACATCGCAGGTGCCGCCGCCGAAGTCGAACACGAGGATGTTTGCGCCCTCGCGCAGCAACGCATCGGCGCGATCGGGACTGCGAAACTTCAGGTCCACGAAGGCGGCATAGGGTTCGTCGAGCAGGCGCACGTCGCGGGCACACTTCGCCGCGAACGGCTTGACTGCCGCACACATGGTCGCGGTGCGCTGCGCGCCATGGAATGATGCCGGCACGGCCAGCACCACCGGCAGTTTTGCCTTGCCTGCAACCGGATCATCGATGCCTTCGCGCAGATACTGCAAAAGTTGCGAGGCGATCTCGGTCGGCGTGCGGAACTCCTTCGGTGCCCGCGCATAGGTGTAGCGCAGGCCGATCAGGTTCTTGGTCTCGTAGAACAGATTCTTCTCGGGCAGCGCGCCTTTCTTGCCGCGCAGGGCCAGCGCCTGCGCGCCGAACACCGTCGATCCATCCGCGGTGATGGCGACCGCCGATGGCACGGCGACGCGATTCGTGCCGTCGTTTTGCGCAAATTTCAGGCATTCGCAGCGCAGCGTGCCGGCATCCGCATCAAATTGCGCAAAAGCGACCGCGGTCTTGGTGGTGCCGAGGTCGATGCCCAGCGCGGTCGCGGATTTTCCCTTCGCACGCAGGCGCCCGAGCAGTTGCAGTTCCAGGTCGGAATGGTTCATCGCAATCCCCCGATTGGCCGCGGAATGCGGCAGGCGCATTCAAACAGGGGGATGTCTCAAGGCTTGCGACGGAACTCGCGACGAAGACCTGTTGCGGCAAGCCGCGATGTCGTTGGTGTTTCGCTGTGCGTTTGGCTCAACGCGGCAGGAACAACTCCCCGATCGCCAGCGCCAGCGGAAACGGCTTGAAGTGGTTGCGGTTGCTCAGGATCACCACGGTAACGTGTTGTTGCGGCCAGCGGATGATGACGTTGCGAAAGCCCATGCTTTCGCCGGAGTGCCACACGCTGTCGCCACTGATGCGCCAGCCGAATCCGTAATCGGTATCCGGGTCGTCGAGCGGGTCGTGCGATCCGAACAATAATTTGCGCGAGGCGTCGTTGAGCAGGCGGTTGTCGTAGAGCGCGGCATCCCACTTCGCGAAATCGTCGATGTTCGAGTAGATGCCGCCGTCGCCGCGCGTGGCGCTGGTGACGCTCTGGTCGGTCTGCGTCCATTTGCCGCCGGCCTCGCTGTAGCCATAGGCGCGGTCGCTGACTTGCGGGCCGCGCGTGTGTTCGTACATCAGCGTGTGTTGCATGCCAAGCGGCGTGAAGATGCGTTGCTTCATGAAGTCGGCGAGATCCATGCCGGACACGCGCTGGATGATCAGGCCGAGCAACACGAAACCGCCGTTGCTGTAGCGATGCGCGTTGCCGGGCGCGAAGTACAACCCGCGTTGGCTGGCGATCATGCGCAGCACGTCGTTGTCGTCGATCTGCGCGGTGGCGTCTTCCGGGACGAGGTCTTCGTAATCGATCAGGCCGCTGCGGTGACACAGCAGGTCGCGAACCGTGATTGCGGCGTCGCTGGCCGGAAGCTCGGGCAGGAACCTGCGGATCGAATCGTCCAGGTGCAGCTTGCCGTCCTGGTTCAGCAGCAGGATTCCGGTCGCGGTGAATTGCTTGGTCACCGAGGCGAGCCGATAGTTGGTCGCAGGCGTGGCCTTGATGTGTTTTTCCATGTCCGCGATTCCGTAACCGCGGCGGATCACGGCCTTGCCATCCTTGATGACGAGCAGCGAGGCGCCCGGCACATCGCCGGCGTAGCGGCTCATCAGGGCATCCACGTAGTTGTCGCGCTGGGTGTTCGTCATGCTGGCGGCTGCCTGTGCGTCGATGCCAATGGTAGCGATCATCAACGCGCAAGCGAATGCGCGTGCGGGAACGTTCATGGGCAAGCTCCGCTGCGGATGAAGGCGAGATCCTCGAAGTCGGTGCTGAAATCGGCATCGGGATCGACCTTGGCCAGGTGCAGCGTTCCGCCGCGTTTGTCCGGCAGACGCAGCCACGCATCGACATCGACCGCATCGGTGTCCCATTGCACCAGGTAGCGATCGCCGACGCGCATGACCTGCCCGGCCACGCGCGGCGATTTTGCCGAAACGAATCGTACCTTGTCGCCTTGCGCGCAAAGACCTGCGTCGCCAAACCACGGATCACGCCACGTGCCGAGCTGCGTTTTCAGTTCCGCTGGCGTGGCCGGCTTGCGCGAGGACGTATCCGGAACGTGCGCTGCGTGTTGCTGCTTGTCTGCCTGCTCGAGTTCATCGGCGTAGCTGTCCACGCTGCGCGCCTTGCCCGGCGCAGTGAACTGCTTGGTCAACACCTCGATCAGCACGCTGCGCGCGTTGTCGGCATCGGCATTGATCAGGAACACGAAGCCGCTCTTGCGATGCGGCAGCAGGATCATCGCCGAATACATGCCCGACAGCGTGCCGGTGTGCGACACCGTGATCTGGCCATCGACGTCGGCGATTCGCCAGCCATAGCCGTAGCCGTAGAACAACGTGCCGTCCCATTCGCGGCGACGCGCGGAAATCGGCATCGGCGTGTAGCTGGTCCATTCGCGGCGGCGTTGCTCAGGCGCCAACCATTGCAGTTGTTGCGGCGTCGGCGCGAGCCAATTCATCGCCCATTTCAGCATGTCGTTCACGCTGC
>JAFEEK010000481.1 GCA_018241165.1 Pseudomonadota bacterium | reverse complement strand
TCGCACTGTGCAAACTGCTGCGCGAACTCGGTATCGCCATTGTTTGACTTACGGCCTGGCGGCGACGCAATCCGGATTCGATTCGATGTTGTCCGTCGCAACGACGGTGCCCGCGTACCAGCGATAGCGTTTGCGTCCATCGTAGGCATCCAGCCGTGCGGCTGGAGCAAGATCAGCGACGCGCGAACACAGGGTTTGCAGCCATTGCGCGCGCTCGCGTTCGCGCCGCGCGCCGGGTTCAACGACGAGCAAAACCGGACGCCCGGCGCCGAGCGCGCGCAATCCGGCCTCGTCGCGACGCCAGATCGCCAACTGGGGCGCGCGGCCGTGCTTGATATTGATGGGATGATCGAGCGTGTAGGCCGGGTGCGATCCGCCGAGGGCGAAATCCAGTTCCGCGGCGAGCATGAAGTTGTCGGCGACGAGGATCGAATCCGCAAACTTCGGTTGCGCGAGCAGGGTTCGAGTTTCCGCGGCTGCTTCGCGCCAGCCGACGAATTGCTGTGGAAACATCTTCATTTTTGCCAGCGCATCCGCACCACCGGGAATCGCAGCCATGCCCAGATACGCGAACGCCAGCGCGCTGCCGAGCGCGAGCATCACAAATGCTGTAGTCCGAAACCATGCGCGGAACTTCGATTCGCGCAGCAGAACCGGCAACACGACCAGCAGGGGCAAGTAGCCCGGCAACGGCCAATGCGCGCGAAAGCGGGTGTCGTCGGCGAACAATCCGAGCACGAAGTACGCAAGGATCGGCACGGCCGCGCAGCACAGCAACAAACGAAAGGGGTCAGATACAGTTATTTTGCCAACTAACTGTATCTGACCCCTTTTACGCCACACCCGCCACAACGCCCACAGCAACATCCCATAAAACAATGGCGTGCATACCAGCGCCTGTTCCAGCGGCTGTACCAGCGCATCGGCGTGGAAGCGCCAGGGATTGCGCTGCACGAGCTGGAAGTCCAGCGCCGCCCAGTGGTGCGCGGCATTGAACAACACGGTCGGGACGATGCCAAGGCACATGATCGCCAGCGCCAGCCACAAACCCGGATCGCGCCACAGCGCGCGTCCGCGCGGAGTGAACGCGAAAAACGCGAAGCCCGCCGCCAGCAGCATCGCGGCGCGGTAATGCGCCAGCCACGCGAAGGCCAAGGCAACGCCAAGCAGCGTCCAGTCGCGCAAACTGTGCGTGCGTGCGGCATGCTCGATCGCAAGCAACGCCAGCGCGCTCGCAAATGTCAGTGGCACGTCGGGCAATGCGAAGATACCCAGCGTGCCCAGCAGCGGCAGTCCGAGAGCGAGCAATCCCGCGCGCCACGCGTCGGTGTCATCGAACAGGTCGCGCGCGATGCGCACGACGACCAGCGGCAACAACGCGCCGAGTGCGAGAAACGGCGCGCGCATGGCCAGCATGCCATGTCCGAACAATCCTTCGCCCGCGGCGATCAGCCACGCCGTCAGCGGCGGCAGGTCGCTGTAGCCCCACGCCGGATGCCGACTTTCCTGCCAGTACCAGGCTTCGTCGCCGAATGGCGCCAGATGCGCGGCAAGAATGAGTTTGATGACAAGCAACGCCGCCCAGACAAGCCAGAATGCCGTTCGCCAGCACCGCTCGCGTTGCGGAACTCCGTTTGCTTTCGGATTGCCTATACTCGCCTGCATGAACACCCGCCTCGCACCCGTAGCTTCCGCACCCGATCCCGTCCTTGCCACTGCGCTCGAACGCGCACAGGCGCAGGTGAATCGCGTCGTGCTCGGCAAGGCCGCGCCGGTACGCCTGGCCTTTGCCTGCATCCTCGCCGGCGGACATCTTCTCATCGAAGACCTGCCCGGCGTCGGCAAGACCACGCTCGCACATGCACTGGCCGCGACGCTGGACCTGTCGTTCCAGCGCATCCAGTTCACGTCCGACATGCTGCCGTCGGACATTATCGGGGTGAGCGTGTACGAGCGCGAGAGCGGCGCGTTCAAGTTCCATCCCGGCCCGCTGTTCGCGCAACTCGTGCTCGCCGACGAGATCAATCGCGCCACGCCGAAAACGCAAAGCGCCCTGCTCGAGGCGATGGCCGAGGCGCAGATCACGGTCGATGGCGCCACGCACAAACTGCCCGCGCCGTTTTTTGTCGTGGCCACGCAAAATCCGGTGGAACTGGCCGGCACTTATCCGCTGCCGGATTCGCAGCTCGATCGCTTCATGCTGCGCATCGGCCTGGATTATCCCGACCCCGCCGCCGAACGCGCCCTGTTGGCTTCCACTGACCGACGCGAGCTACTCGCGCAACTCACGCCATGCCTGTCGACCGCGCAACTGGCGCAGTTGCGCAGCGCGGCGACGGCCGTGCTTGCGAGTCCTGCCCTGATCGACTACGTGCAGGCCTTGCTGGCGGCCAGCCGCACGCATGCGCAGATTCGCGTGGGCCTGAGTCCGCGCGCGGGCCTGGCCTTGCTCGCCGCGGCGCGCGCATACGCCTTGCTCGAAGGCCGCGCGTATTGCGTGCCAGAAGACGTGCAGGCGGTTTTCCCCGGCATCGCCGCGCACCGGCTGATTCCATCGGCATCGAGCAGCGCCAGCCGCGATCGGCTGGCGTCCGATTTGCTCGCCAAGGTACCGGTGCGAAATTGACGACGTACTCTCCATGAACAGCCTCGAACACGACTTCGCCGAATTCCGCGCCAACACCATCGGACAGGAACAGACGTTCCGCTCGCGCTGCGGCGAACAGCGCATCGTCTACGCCGACTGGACGGCGAGCGGCCGCCTGTACGGGCCGATCGAGCAACGCATGCTCGAATGCTTCGGCCCGTTCGTGGGCAACACGCATTCGGAAAGCAGCGAAACCGGCCGCGCGATGACGCTCGCCTACCACGAGGCTCACGCCATCCTCAAGGCGCACGCGAACGCGGGGCCGGACGACCTGATCATCACTGCCGGCAGCGGCATGACCGGCGTGGTCAACAAGTTCCAGCGCATCCTCGGGCTGAAGGCGCCGCAAGGCCTGCGCCGCTACGTGGAAATCCCCGAAGCCGAACGCCCGGTCGTATTCATCACCCACATGGAGCATCACTCCAACCAGACGTCCTGGCTGGAATCCATTTGCGACGTGATCGTGATACCGCCGGACGAACAGGGCCTTGTCGATCCGCGCAGGCTGGAGGCATTGCTGCACCAGTATGCCGGGCGGCCGATGAAGATCGGCGCGTTCACGGCCTGCTCGAACGTGACCGGCGTCCGCACGCCCTACCATGCGCTGGCGAAACTGATGCACCGCGCCGGCGGCGTGGCTTTTGTGGATTTCGCCGCGTCGGCGCCGTACGTGGACATCGACATGCATCCGGCCGATGCCGAGGAGCGCCTCGACGCGGTGTTGTGGTCGCCGCACAAGTTCCTCGGCGGACCGGGCTCGTCGGGCGTGCTGATCTTCAACCGCAAGTTGTACCGCAACACGGTGCCGGACGATTCCGGCGGCGGCACCGTGAACTGGACCAACCCTTGGGGCGAATACTCGTTCCTCGACGACATCGAGGCGCGCGAGGACGCCGGCACGCCGGGATTCCTGCAGACGATCAGGGCCGCGCTGGCGGTGAAACTCAAGGACCGGATGGGCGTGGCCCGGATGCACCAACGCGAGCGCGAGATCGTTCCCTGCGTGATGGACGCGCTGCAGTCGATTGCGGGCGTCGAGTTGCTCGCGCGCACGCATCGCGACCGGCTCGCGATCTTCTCGTTCTACCTGACCGGCATCCATTACAACCTGATCGTGCGCCTGCTCAACGACCGCTTCGGCGTGCAGGCGCGCGGCGGGTGTTCCTGCGCCGGCACCTATGGGCATTACCTGTTGCACGTGGATCCATCGCGTTCGCACTCGATCACCGCGCGCATCGACCACGGCGACCTGTCGGAAAAACCCGGATGGGTGCGGTTGTCGTTCCATCCGAGTACCACGCAGGCCGACATCGAGCATGCGCTGCATGCCGTGCGCGAGATCGCGGCAAACGTCGCGCAGTGGGGCCGGGACTACGTGTACTCGACGGCGACCAACGAGTTCACGCCGCGCGATGGCGACGTCGATGCAGCGCGCGAGCGCAGTCGTGCATGGTTCGATCTTGGAACGTCCGGGCCGGATTTCGGGTAAACGCCGGGGCGCGACGTTGACCGGCACCGCTGCCAGCGCTATCCGCACGTCGCTCCGCGACCGGTTGTTCGAATACGCCGAACGCCGCCTGCCGGCGCTGACGCGCCTGAAGCGCGTCGAATCCCTGCCGATCCGGCTCGACCGCCACCGCATCTACGTGCTGCCGACGCGCTTCGGCCTGATGCTGTCGCTGCTCTTGCTGGTGATGCTGCTCGGCGCGCTGAACTACAACAACAATCCGGCCCTGCTGCTGACCTGCCTGTTCGCCGCGGCCGCTTACCAGAGCGTGTTCGCCGCGTTCGCCACCTTGAACCGGCTCGAAATCGCGGCACTGCGCGCCGAGCCCTGCCATGCCGGCGGCGAGTTGGAATTTTCTATACATTTCCACATTGCAACACGGCCGCGCCACAGCCTGCGCCTGCGTGCGACGGAAGCGGAAATCGCCTTCGACCTGGACCGCGACGGCGCCGCCACCTTGCGCATTCCCGCCCCACAACGCGGCTGGCAGCGCCCGGGCCGATTGCGCCTGTGCAGCGAATACCCGTTCGGCCTGTTCGAGGTCTGGAGCTGGGTCAATCCGGAATTCGCCGCGCTGGTGTATCCGCGCCTGGAAGAAAATCCACCGCCCCTGCCGCGCTCCGGCGCGCAGGCGTACCAGCTCGCCGACCGTTGCAGCGGCGACGAACTGGCGGCGCTGCGCGAATATCAAACCGGCGACCCGCCGCGTGCGATCGCATGGAAGGCCAGCGCGCGCCGCGGCGAATTGTTGGTCAAGGAATTCGAAACGCCGCACGGGCAGGAAATCATGCTCGATTTCGCCACGCTGCGCGGACTGCCGAATGAAGATCGCATCGCGCGCCTCGCCGCATGGGTGTGCCTGGCCGAAACGGCGCGCCTGCCGTATGCACTGGCCTTGCCGCAAACGCGCATCGACGCCGGTCTCGGCGCCGAGCATCGTCACGCCTGCCTGCGCGCACTGGCGCTCGCGCCCGGAGCCGCGTCGTGAAATCCTCGCCGGCACTGACCGACCTGCAATTTCGCCTCACCGCGGCAGCGGTGTTTGTGGCGGTGCTGCCGCACCTGCTGCGCTTGCCGTGGCTTATTTCCATGCCGGTCCTGGCTCTGATCGTGTTGCGCTGGCTGCAGCGCCGGCGCAGCGCGAAACGCCTGCCGGCATGGATCAAGCTGCCGCTGGTACTGCTGTTTCCGGTGCTGATCGTTTTCCACTACGGCAACCTGTTCGGGCGCGAACCGGGCAGCGCGCTGGCTTGCGCGATGCTCGCGCTCAAGCTGCTGGAAACCGACAACCGCCGCGATGCGCGCGCGGCGATCTGTTTTTCCGCCTTCGTGCTGATGAGCGCGCTGCTGTTCGACCAGGGCCTGTGGAATACCGTGCTGTTGTGCGCAGCGCTCGTCATCCTGCTCGCCGCCCTGCGCGCGCTCGAATCCGCGCGCACCGCATGGTTGCCGGATCTGCGTTCGGGCGCATTCGCCCTTGCCACCGCGTTGCCGCTGGCGCTGTGCGCGTTCGTGCTGTTTCCGCGCCTCGCGTCGCCGCTGTGGGGTGCGCCGAACGACACCAGCGCGCGCACCGGCCTCGGCGACCGCATGGCGCCGGGCACCATGCAGGAACTGCTGATCGACGACAGCCCGGCGTTTCGCGTCGTGTTCGACGACACGCCGCCGCCGCGCGACAAGCTCTACTGGCGCGGCCCGGTGCTATGGCAATTCGACGGCAGCGCCTGGACGCGACCCGAATGGCTGGCCAGCCGGCCCGGCGATGGCGACGTGCGCGTGCGCGGTGCGCGCGTCGGTTACGAGGTCACGCTGGAACCATCCGAACGCCACTGGTTGCTTGCCCTTGACGTGCCCTTGCTCGCGCCGCAAGGCGCCGTGCGCGGCGCCGACATGAGCCTGGTCAGCCGCGCGCGCGTGGACGATCCGACCCGTTACCGCATGGTTTCCGCGCCGGACTACGTGCTCGAACCCGTGCTCGATCCGCTGCATCGCCGGCTTGCCCTGCAACTGCCGCCCGGATTCGATCCGCGTTCGCACGCACTGGCGCAGCGCTGGCACGACGAATTCAACGGCGACCCGAATCGCATCATCGATGCGGCGCTGGACATGATCCGCGGCGAATTCACCTACACCCTCAACGCGCCACTGCTCGGCCGCGATTCGGTGGACGATTTCCTGTTCGATACCAAGCGCGGTTTCTGCGAACACTTTTCGTCGGCGTTCACGTTCCTGATGCGCGCCGCCGGCATTCCCGCGCGCGTCGTCACCGGCTACCAGGGCGGCTATTTCAACAGGCTCGGCAACTATTGGGTCGTGCGCCAGTCCGACGCGCACGCCTGGTCGGAAGTATGGCTGCAAGGCCGCGGCTGGGTGCGCGTGGACCCGACCGCGGCGGTGAGCCCGCAACGCGTGCAGGCCGGCGCGCGCGCCGCGGCGGGCGCCAGCGCACCGTGGTATCAGGCCGATTGGCTGATGGCGATCCGCAACCGCATGGACCTGGTCAACCGCTTCTGGAACGATGCGATCGTCCAGTTCAACGCGCTGCGCCAGCAAAGCCTGCTCACGCCGTTTGGCGTGGACAAGGCCGAATATCCGCAACTGATGCTGGCAATGCTGGTCGCGGGCAGCCTGCTGCTGGGCTTGTTCGCCTGGTGGGTGATGCGCGCACCCAAGCCCGCCGGCGACGCGCTGGATGCCGCCTATGCGCGGCTTTGCCGCAAACTCGCGCGTGCCGGCGCTGCGCGCGATCCCGCCGAAGGCCCGCTGACGCTCGCGATGCGCGTGGCGGCGGCATGGCCGTCACAGCACGATTTGCAGGATTTGTTCGCGCACTATGTCGGCCTGCGCTATGCCCATGCGTTACCTGACCCTGAACGGATACAAAACTTTACCCGCGCCGTCGCCGCATTGAGGCTTCCTGCCGCGACGCAAACGGCGCGACAATCGTCGTGAATCGTGAAAACCTCAGGAGTTCGCCATGCGTAATTTCCTCGTAACCACCGCCACGCTCGGCGCACTTGCGCTGGCTGGCTGCGCCAGCGTGCCGCCACAACTGGCCGGACAGAATTTCGATGCGATCACACCGCAGCAGGCCGCGCAACAAGGCGGCCACGGCGATCGCGTGCGCTGGGGCGGCAATATCGTCTCGGTCAATCCGGAATCGGACAAGACCTGCTTCGAGATCCTTTCGCGCGCGCTCTTCGACGATGCGCGGCCGCGTCCGCGTTCGCAAAGCAGTGGCCGCTTCATCGCCTGCGGCCGCGGTTTCTACGATCCGGAGCTGTACAAGAAGGATCGCGAAATCACCGTGACCGGCACGCTGGCCGGCACGCAGAAACATCCGGTCGGCGGCTACGACTACACCTATGCGCTGGTCGATGCCGACAACATCTACCTGTGGCCCGAGCGCCGGCCCGAGGACCAGCGCGGCGCATGGCCGTACTACTACGATCCGTTCTGGGGTCCGTGGGGCCCGTACTGGGGCAGCGGTTACTGGGCGCCGCCGG
Organism: Pseudomonadota bacterium; assembly: GCA_018241165.1. GTDB lineage: Bacteria > Pseudomonadota > Gammaproteobacteria > Xanthomonadales > Rhodanobacteraceae > Rudaea. The sequence continues at coordinate 10,678 of JAFEEK010000481.1, read as the reverse complement.
TGGTGATCATCAGGCCGGCGCCGCCGAAGCATTGAGTCAAGCCTTCGCTTCGCTCCGGGTGTTGCTAAGCTCGGCCTTCCCGGCCTCGCGAAGCAACCCGGCCCTCCGCGTCCTGCTTCGGGCGTTCAGCCTCGCGCGACATGCGCTTCAACGCATGTCGCAAGCGCTCGGCTTCACCCCGGCGGCCAGTGCATCTGCCGCCCGGCAAGCAGATGCAAGTGGATGTGGAACACGGTCTGGCCGCCGTCCTTGTTGCAATTCATCACCACGCGATAGCCGTCGTCGGCAAACCCTTGCGATTTCGCCCAGCGCGTGGCGGCGAGCACGAGCTTGCCGATCAAGGTGGCATCCGCTTCGTTCGCGTCGTTCAAGGTCGCGATGGCCTTTCTCGGGATGAACAGCACATGCACGGGCGCGGCCGGCGCGATGTCACGGAAGGCAAGGATTTCTTCGTCTTCGTAGACGATATCGGCGGGAATTTCGCGGCGGATGATCTTGTCGAAAATCGTGTCGGTCATGGTTCATCCCTCCAGATTTTGGCGGGACCCGAAGGCATGCGCCAGCGTTCCCCGATCGATGTATTCGAGTTCCCCGCCCAACGGCACGCCATGCGCCAGGCGCGTGGCGCGCACGCCCGCATTGCGCGCGATCCCGCTGAGCATATGTGCGGTCGCTTCGCCTTCGACGGTGGGATTGGTCGCCACGATCATCTCACGCACTTCGCCTTCCGCGAGGCGTGCGGCAAGCAAATCCAGTCCCAATTCATTCGGGCCCAATCCATCCAGCGGCGACAGCCTGCCGAGCAGGACGAAATAGCGACCGCGAAATCCGGTGGCCTGTTCGATCGCGAGCTGGTCGGCGGGCGTCTCGACAATGCACAACAGCGTGGCATCGCGTGACGCGCTCGCGCACAGCGCACAGATTTTTTCTTCGCTGAAGGTGCGGCAGCGTGTGCAATTGCCGATGCGTTCGGTCGCCTGGCCCAGTTTTTCCGCCAACCGGCGCGCGCCGGCGCGGTCGCGCTCGAGCACATGAAAGGCCATGCGCTGCGCGGTCTTGGCGCCGACGCCGGGCAGGCAGCGCAGGGCTTCGATGAGTTCGTTGAGCAGCGGCGATCCGGACATCGAATCAATCGGTATCGATCAAAACGGCAGCTTGAATCCCGCCGGCAAGTTCATCCCGCCGGCGACTGCGCCCATTCTTTCCTGGCTGGCCGCGGAAATCTTGTTGACCGCGTCGTTGATCGCGGCTGCGACAAGGTCTTCGGCCATTTCCGGATCGTCGGCGAACAGCTTGCGATCGATGCGCACGCTACGCACTTCGTGACGGCCATTCATGGTCACGCTGACCATGCCGCCGCCGGATTGGCCCGTGACTTCGAGTCTGGCCAGTTCTTCCTGCGCGCGCTTGAGGTCGTCTTGCATGCGCTGCGCCTGTTGCATGATTTGCGCCATGGGTCCGCGCATGTCACTTCTCCGTTGCCTTGATCGATTCGGGAATCACGCGCGCGCCGAAATCGCGGATCATGCCCTGCACGACCGGATCGGCATGCAGCGCAGCTTCGGCCGCTTTGTGGTTGGCGTCCTTGCGGCTGCGCGCGAGGTCGGCCGGCGTGGGCATCGCCGCCGATGCCGCTTTCTCGAAGCGCAGCGTCACGCCGTGGCCCAACGCCTTGCCGAGCGCATCCTGCAATTGGGTCACCAGCATCGGCGCACGCAGATGTTCGTGGTCGGTCTTGAGTTCGAGCCGAACCGTGTTGCCATCGATACCGAGCAGCGCGGCATGCTGCGCGAGCTGCCCGGCGGGACCGCGCACGCCGGCGGCGGCGATGAGCGCGGGCCAGTCTCCCGCTTCGGCTGCGCGGATCGCCGCATCGTTCGGCGCACCCGATGCTGCCTCCGGCTCGCTGCGCGGTGTGGGCTTCGGCGATGCCGCAGGCGCACTGGGCGCAACACGCGGCGCTGATTTGACTGGCGCCGACTTGACCGGGTCGGATTTGCGGCCTGCGGTTTCAACCGCCGCATTCGCGGGTCGGAATGCGAGCATGCGCAGCAAGGTCATCTCGAATCCGGCGCGCGGCGTCGGCGCAATCGGCATGTCGCGGCGTCCGGTGGTCGCGATCTGGTAGTAAAGCTGGACTTCTTCGGCGCCAAGCGAACCGGCCAGCGCCTGCGTACGCGGATCCGTATCCGCCGCACCGATCACCTGCGCGATCTGCACGCGATGCAGTGCCGTGGCGAGGTCGTCGAGTACCCCGCTGAAATCCGGCGCGAATTCGGACAAATGCTCGACCTGGGCCATGAGTCTTGCGCCGTCGCCCGCGTGCACCGCGTCGATCAGCGCAAACACCTCGCTGCGCTCGATCGTGCCGAGCATCTGCCGCACTTCGGCCGCGTGCACGCTACCCGCACCGTAAGCGATGGCCTGATCGAGCAGCGAAAGACCATCGCGCAGGGAACCATCCGCGCCGCGCGCGAGTTCGTCCAGCGCATCGGCGTCGTAGGCGATCTTCTCCGCATCGAGGATATGCCGCATCTGGCCGACGATCTGGTCCGGCAACAACCGCTTCAAATTGAACTTCAGGCAACGCGACAACACCGTCACCGGCAATTTCTGCGGATCGGTGGTGGCGAGCAGAAACTTCACGTGCTCGGGCGGTTCTTCCAGCGTTTTCAACAGCGCGTTGAACGCGGATTTGCTGAGCATGTGCACTTCGTCGATGAGGTACACCTTGAAGCGCCCGCGCGAAGGCGCGTATTGCGCGTTCTCGATCACCTGGCGCACGTCGTCGACGCCGGTGTTGCTGGCCGCGTCGATCTCGATCATGTCCATGAAGCGGCCGGCGTCGATGTCGCGGCAGGCCGCGCACTCGCCGCAAGGATTGGACGACTGCCCGCGTTCGCAGTTCAGCGACTTGGCGAAGATGCGCGCGATGGTCGTCTTGCCAATGCCGCGCGTGCCGGTGAACAGGAAGGCGTGGTGCACGCGCCGGGATTCCAGCGCATTGGTCAGCGCGCGCACGACGTGTTCCTGGCCCACGAGTTCGGAGAACTTCTTGGGACGCCACTTGCGCGCGAGAACCTGATAGCTCATCAAGACACCGTGTTGCCGAAGTGTCGATTGTGCCAAGTTGAGCGGGCTGGGGCCAGTGTTGCATCCTTGTGCCGGCAGCGCGCGTCCGGTATCCTGCGCGGCCTTCCGGAGAGGTGTCCGAGTGGTTGAAGGAGCACGCCTGGAAAGTGTGTAAGCGGGTCAAACCGCTTCGCGGGTTCGAATCCCGCTCTCTCCGCCAATTTCTCCGCCAGTCTATGGTGGCCCCGTCGGTTCTCCCGCGACGATAGTTTGCAAATCCCGCCAGGGCCGGAAGGCAGCAACGGTAGTGAACGATTCGGGTGCCGGGATGTGGCTGGCGGGGCCGCCACCTTTCACGAAGCCTGGGGATTTGCATGATGCACCGTTTTCTGGTCTGGCTTGCGGCACTTGCTGCCGCAAGTACGGCATTCGCCGCGGATGCCTCGCGTTCGCTCTGGCACGACACGCTCGCACGCACGCTGTCCACCGACGCCCCGCCGGTATCCGCCTATCGCACGCTGACACTCGATCTGGATGGCACTCGCGCCCTGCTCGCCTCGGCGCGTCACGGCGCCGCCGTGGTCACGTTCGCATTGCCGCACCCGGACGGCAGCTTCAGCGACTTCGTGTTGGCCGATTCGCGCACGATGCCGGACGAATTGCAGGACAAGTTTCCGGAAATCGCCAGCCTTGCCGGCAAGGATGGCGCCGGACGCATGGCGCGCGTGGACGTCACGCCGCAGGGCCTGCAGGCCATGGTCTTCGATGCGGATGGCATCTGGGTCGTGCGCCCGGAAAGCCTGTCGTCCGGCGATCGCTACCTGAGTTTTCGCCGTGCGGATCTCGCACCGCCGGCGCACGGGTTCCAGTGCGATGTTCACGGCGGCTCGCCAGACCCGTCGGGGCGCAGCCTGATCGCACCCGCGCCGATGACCGTCACCGGCGCGACCCAGCGCGTGTATCGCGCCGCCGTTGCCGCAAACCACAATTACGTCGCCGCGGTGTGTCCGGGCAACGTCACCGTCGCCTGCGGGCTCGCCAATGTCGTCACCGCGATGAACCGCGTCAACCAGGTCTATGAGACCGAGTTGGGCGTGCACATGACCTTGATCGCGAACGACAATCTCATCATCTACCCGAGCGCAAGCGGCGATCCCTATTCCAACAGCACCAGCGCGCTGAACCAGAATGTCGGCAACCTCGCCAGCGTCATCGGCAACGCCAACTTCGACATCGGCCATGTATTCACGACAGGCAGTGGCGGTCTGGCCGACCTCGGCGTGACATGCACGTCATCCAAGGCCGGTGGAACGACCGGGCTGCCGAATCCGACCGGCGATGCGTTTTACATCGACTACGTCGCGCACGAAATGGGGCATCAATTCGGCGGCAACCACACGTTCAACTCCAGCACCAGCAACTGCGGTGGCGGCAATCGCGAGCCAGGCGCGGCCTATGAACCTGGCAGCGGCTCCACGATCATGGCTTATGCCGGCATCTGCGGCGCGGACAACTTGCAGCCGCACTCCGACCCGTATTTCCATGCCAAGAGCCTGAGCGAGATCAATACGTGGATCAGCAGCGCCGGCGGCAGTTGCGCCGTGGCCACGACCAGCACCGATCAGGCGCCCGTGATCGACACCGCGTCGATGCCCAACGGCCTCACCATCCCGATGCGCACGCCGTTCGCGATGACGGCGTCGGCCAGTGACGTCGACGGTGACGCGTTGAGCTACAACTGGGAACAGTACGACCTGGGTTCCACCACCACGCTGGCGCAGGGCGATATCGGCAACGGACCGATCTTCCGCAGCTTCAACGCGACGGCTGGCGGCACGCGCATATTTCCGAAACTCACGACCGTGCTCGGCGCGGCTTTCGTGCCCGGCGAAACCTGGCCCATGACCACGCGCGACCTCGATTTCCGCCTGACCGTGCGCGACAACCACGGCGTGCCGGGTACGCCGCAATATGGCGCGAGTTCCAGCGCCGATACGGTTATCCATGTCACCAGCGCCGCCGGTCCCTTCGTGGTGACGGCGCCAGCCGCCAGCACCACGTGGACGGCGCTCACCAGCCAGAACGTTGCCTGGAACGTCGCCAATACGACGGCCGCGCCGGTCAATTGCGCGAGTGTCGATGTGCTGTATTCCGGCGACGGCGGCTACACGTTCCCGACCGTGCTGGCGAGTGCGATCCCGAATTCGGGATCGGCCGCATTGACCGTGCCGAACCTGCTGCCGTCAACGACCGCGCGCGTTGAAGTGCGTTGCAGCAACAACATCTTCTTCAATGTCTCGCCAGGCAATTTCACCCTGTCCAACGACCACATCTTTGGCGACGGATTCGAAGTCACCGACCGCATCTTCGCCGACGGTTTCGGGCCCTAGCGTGCTCAGGGGTGGAGCCACCCCGATTCGCCATCGGCGTAGTGTTCGTTCTTCCAGATCGGCACGCGTGATTTCACTTCGTCGATGATGTAGCGGCAGGCGTCGAAGGCCGCGCCGCGATGCGCTGCGCTGACGCCGACCCAGACCGCGGGTTCGCCGATTTCGAGCAGTCCGACGCGATGCACGCAGCGAACGTCGAGAATCGCGAACTTGTCGCGCGCCTCGGCGAGGATACGTTCGCCTTCAGACTGCGCCAGCGACGCATAGGCCTGGTAACCCAATCGCAACACCGCGCGGCCGTCGTTGTGGTCACGCACCCAACCTTCGAAAGTCACGCAGGCGCCGGCCCCCGCTTGCGCGAGTTCGCGCGTGAGTGCGGCGGCATCGATGACGGTTTCGCTGAGTGAGAAAGATGTCATTGCCATGAAAAGTCACTGGATTCCCGCTTTCGCGGGAATGACAAGAATTGTTACCCCCCGCTCACCGGCGGGATGAACGCGACTTCATCGCCGTCGCGCAATGCGTGATTCCAGCCGGCGAATTCGCCGTTGACCGCCACGCGCAGGCGCGATTCGTCCATACCGAAGCCGTGACGCGCGCGCAGTTGCGCATACAGGCCGCGTGCATCGCTCGCGAGCGTATCCACCGATTCGGCATCGGTGTTCGCGTGGTCGCGCAGCGCGGCGAAATACAGCACCCGACATTTCATCGAAGAAGTTTTCCGTCGCGAACCTTGCGCCTGCCGCCGGATTTCTCCAGCAATCGCACCTCAGCGATGACGATCTCGTGCGACAGCGCCTTGCACATGTCGTAGACGGTCAGCGCGGCAACGCTCGCGCCGGTCAGCGCTTCCATCTCGACGCCGGTCTTGTGCGTGACCGCAACAATGCAATGGATCGACAATTCGGTAGGTGAGGAAAATTCCACCGTGAAGTCGCAACGCTCGATCGCGAGCGGATGGCAGAACGGGATGAGTTCGTGCGTGCGCTTGACTGCCATCGTCCCGGCAATTATGGCCGTGTCGATCACCGGCCCCTTCTTCGCGCGCATGCCCTGCGCGCGCAAGGCGCGCGCGACGGCGGCAGGAAAACGCACGACAGCCTGCGCGACGGCCTCGCGTGCGGTCGCGGTTTTCGCGCCGACATCGACCATGCGCGGGCGACCGGCGGGATCGACGTGACTAAATCCCTCTCCCCCATCGCCTGCGATGGGGGAGAGGGCGTGGGTGAGGGGGGAGCACGTCGATACTACGCGGCGTTGTTCGACAGCGCGGCGCCGCCCCCTCACCCCACCCCTCTCCCCCGACGTCGTCGGGGGAGAGGGAGAATTCTTGCGTCGGTCTCCGATTTTTTCGTTTGCCTTGTTCTTCATTATCCGCCTATCTCATACATCTCGACTTTTTCGCCATTCCCCGCCGCACGCAACTGCGCACGCTGCTCGCTGTAGCGATCCGAACGCTGCGCCCAGCGCCCACCGATCAGACGCATCAATTCTTCGTCGCCGGCGCCGTCGCGCAACGGGCCGCGCAAATCGAAACCGGCACGTGCGAACAGGCAGGTGTAGAGCCGGCCATCCGCGGACAGACGCGCGCGCGAACAATCGCCGCAGAACGGTTGCGATACGGAACTGATGAAGCCGATCTCGCCGGCGCCGTCGGCATAGGCATAACGCTGCGCGACTTCGCCGCGGTAATTCGGATCGAGCGGGCGCAGCGGCCAGCGCGCGTGCAGGCGAGCGAGCAATTCCGCGCTGGGCACCACGTTCTGCGCGCTCCAGCGATTGAGCGTGCCGACATCCATGTATTCGATGAAACGCACGACATGCGGCGTGCCGCGAAAGCGTTCGGCCAGATCCGTGGCCTGATGATCGTTGACGCCGCGCAGGACCACGCAGTTGATCTTGATGGACGCAAAACCCGCCCTTTCGGCGGCGTCGATGCCGGCCAGCACTTCGGCGACTTCGCCGCGTCCGCCGGAAAGCTCGCGGAACGTCGCCGCATCGAGGCTGTCCAGCGACACGGTCAGGCGTTGCAAGCCGGCGTCGCGCAGTTTTTGCGCGAGCTTCGGCAACAGCACGCCATTGGTGGTCAGGGCGATATCGTCGATGCCTGGAATCCGCGCGAGCTGGCGCACCAGTTCCGGCAGGTCGCGGCGCAGCAGCGGCTCGCCGCCGGTCAGGCGCAGCTTGCGCACGCCCAGACACGCGAACGCGCGCGCGATGCGCTCGATTTCCTCGAAGCGCAGGCGCTGATCCTTGGCCAGAAACTTGTGGTCCAGCGCGTACTGGTCTTCCGGCATGCAGTAGGTGCAGCGGAAATTGCAGCGATCGATCACCGAGATGCGCAGATCGTGCAGCGGTCTGGCCAGTGCATCGCGCGCCGCTTCGAGCCGCTGCGAAACCGCCGGATGGTTCATGCCGGCGCACCCGCAACCAGCACGGATTCCGCCACGGGCGGCGGTAATACGACACGCTCGCCACGCTGCGCCACGCGGAAGCCGTGCTTGGCCAGCGCCTCGCCATCGGCCACACCGCCGTAGTGATACAGCCGCATGCGATTACGCGTCTCATCCGTGTACTCGCGCGCCAGATCGTCCACGCCCGTGTGCGAGGGATTGCCGTGCAAGGCGCAATCGTGGGCGATCACGGTCGGCGCCGGTGCGAATTCGCCGAGCATTTCCGGAATCGGCCGGGTGTCGCCGGTCCAGGCGAACGATCCGCGCAGGGCGATGCCGAACGAGGTCTGCGGCGCGTGATGGCGGGTCGGGAAAACATCGAACCACAAATCGTCCAGCCAGAATCCGCGCGAACACGGGATCAGGTGAAAGCCATCCCAGAAGTTCGCGCCGCCCTCGGCGACGACCTGCGGATAATCGGCCACCCGCGATTGCAGATGCGCAATCAGCGCGGCGTGCGCGAACAGTCGCACAGTCCCTTTCAAGACCGCGTCGAAATACACGCGGTAGAACAGGCGCTCGAGTCCCGCGACGTGATCCATGTGAGTGTGGGTGACGTACACCGCGCGCGGCGGTTCGCCGTAGGCATCCATGTACGTCGTCAGCGTTTCCGGGCCGCAGTCGATCAGCAGCGCGGGTTTGCCGTCGCGTTCGAGCACGGCGCCGGAGGATCCCAGTTCCACCGCTTGGGCGGAGCCGACACCGAGAAAATGCAAGGCAACGTTCACGCCGTCATCCCCTTTTCCCACGCGGTCACCAGCGGTTGCCATAGTTTGCGCTCGAAGTCTTTTTCGCCTGCACGCGCCGCGCCGAGCTTGAGCAGCGATCGTTTCAGGCGCGCCAGATTCGCCTGCTGCCACGCACGCGCGCGCGCACGAAACTCGCCGCGATCGAAATCGATCAGCCAAACCATCGCTTCGCGCAGCAACACATTATGCGCGTTGAGATCGGCGTGATACGCGCCTTGCGCATGGAATTTTGCGATTGTCGTACCCACGCGTGAGGCAACTTCGGCATCGACCTTGTCCTGCGCGAGCAACTCGGCCAGTGTCGAAGCGTTCTCTATTCGACGCGTCAGGATATCGGCGCGATACGTCATTCCGCTGCGCCGGTAACGCGCCGCGACCGGCTGCGGTACGGGCAAATCCCTGCCGCGCAACGCCGCCAGCAGGCGGAATTCGGCGAAGCTGCGCGTATTTTCCGCTCCGCACCACAGGTAGTGGTCGCCGAGGATACGCGCGACCATACCGCCGCGCCGGTAGTGGCGCAGCGCGCAGTTGCCGAACGGTGCGGCGACGAACACCGCGCCGCCGCGTCCGCCCGAGGTCAATTCCGCAGCCGCGCGCGCGCGCCAATGGTCCGGATCGAACCATGCTGGATTAAAGCCCGTCGGATCGACCGCCGCTTGTGCAACGGCATCCGCGTCGAACACAATCGCGCCATCGGGCGTGGCTTGGACTTGTGCCTGGGTCATTGCCGCCATTTTAGCAGTCCGCATGCCGCACGCCGCGTTTTCCGCCACCAATCCGCCCAAGTCGATCTGCCTGCTGCGTGCGTCGGCGCTGGGCGACGTGACCCACGTCGTGCCCATCGTGCGCACGCTGCAATCGGCCTGGCCGAACACCCGTCTGACCTGGATCGTCGGCAAGCTCGAACACAAGCTCGTGGGCGACATGCCCGGCGTGGAGTTCCTCGTCTTCAACAAGGCTGCCGGCTGGCGCGGATTCGCCGCGCTGCGCCGGCAACTGGCCGGACGCCGCTTCGATGCGCTGCTGCATCTGCAAGTCGCCCTGCGCGCAAACCTCGTCAGTGCACTGGTGCGTGCGGACCTGCGCATCGGTTACGACAAGGCACGATCCCGGGATTTGCACGGCTTGTTCGTGAACACGCGCATCGCGCAGCGCAGCGGCGAACACGTGCTGGATGCGATGGCGAGCTTTCTTGAACCGCTTGGGCTGAAACAATCCCGGGTGGAATGGAATATCCCGATTCCGGATTCCGCCCACGAATTTGCCGCCAGCCATCTGCCGGAAAAAACGCCAATCTTGCTGGTCAGTCCCTGCTCCAGCCATCGCATCCGAAACTGGTTGCCGGACCGCTACGCCGCCGTGATGGATCGGGCTGCGATGCGCGGTTGGCAAGTCTTGTTGTGCGGCGGACCGAGCGCATTCGAGCGCGAGTTCGGCGATGCAATAGTGGAACGATGCAAGCACAAACCCATCGACCTGATCGGCCGCGACACGCTTAAGCAATTCCTCGCCTTGTGCCAGCGCGCAAGCCTTGTGCTGACACCGGACTCCGGCCCCATGCACATGGCCAATGCGGTCGGCGCAAAAGTGCTGGGTCTGCACGCGGCGAGCAATCCGAACCGCTCAGGGCCCTATTCCGATCGCCGCTGGTGCGTGGATCGCTACGACGCGGCCGCACGCAAGTTTCGCGGCAAGGCAGCCAGCGAATTGCCGTGGGGAACGAAGCTGGAATATCCGGGCGTCATGGATTTGATCGCGGTCGATGACGTGATCGAACGTTTCGAAACGTTCCGCAACAATCAGACCGGCGGCGCGCCGTAGTCTTGGTACGATTTTTCCTCGACCAGTTTCGAGCCCAGTTTGAGGTTGATTTCGCGTTTGACCGCGGCGCGCTTGTCATTGGTGAAATACACCGCGCGCGCAAGCTCGATGAAACGCGCGTCGAACGCCTGCGCTTTTTCCTTCACGCGGATTTCGTCCTCGATCTCCCACAGCGCCTCGTTGATGCGCTTGA
>JAFEEK010000480.1 GCA_018241165.1 Pseudomonadota bacterium | reverse complement strand
GCCAACTCGCCGCCCGCCATCCGGGCCGCTTCGTACCGCGCTACTGGATGGTCACGTTTTCGCGCCTGCCCTACTCGGTCGCATTCGAGCGCGGCGAAATCCAGTCCGGCATCCTGCGCGAACTTACCACCGGCAAGACAGCGCTCGATCAGGTCGATCTTGCGCTCGCCGACCGCATGATCGATGAGCGCTTGAGTCCATTGTCGAATTGACTCACGGACACGTCGGCGAACCGGTCAAGCGCACGATCGGCTGGTTGATGTTCCAGGTTCCCGACAGCGGTGACTGCAAGGTCAGGTTCGTCGAATAGTTCCCGCCCGATGCATTCGTGTAATTCAGGCTCAGATTACCGATGGTTCGCGTCGACACCGTGGAATACGCACAGGTTGGACAAAATCCGCTGTACTGCATCAACGGCACCGTCGCGTTCGGCGCAAACGATGCGATATTGCCATCGGCCCAGCGTGGTTGGCCGAGAGTGTCGTAGAAATAAAACGTATCGTTCTGGAAGCCGGTCTGGGCGAACACGTCCATGCCATACCCGGATTGCGCTGGCGCATACCATTGCCCCGTGAATTGGGCCTGTGTGCCATTGAACGAAAGACATTGCGGACTGCCGATCAGGCTGAAGCGCTCGCTGCCCGCACTGCCGTACAAATGCCACGAGAACATGTAATCGGTGGCGCTGATCGGCGTAATAATCGCGTTACCGACGGTTTGATAGACATTGATTTGCGAACCGTCCCAGGTCACGCGCGCGAGCGGCGCGGTCCAGGCGCCGGAACCGGCCGACGGCGCCGCATTCAATCCCGCGTACCAGATCGGCGTGCCGTCTTCGAGATACGTATACCAGTATGCGACCTGCGAACCGCCGGTCTGGCTCATGTAAATGCCATGTCCGGATCGTTGCGGGTTGTAATACGCACCGATGCCCGCCGGTGCGACGAACTGGATCAGGTTGGTATGCACGGAAAGCGCCAGGTCCGCATTGCCGGTTCCGGTATTCGACGCCACCAGGTACCACCGCCCTGCATTGACTGGAACGGTGACGGACTTGCTCGTCGTCGCGCCGCCCAGCGTCCATTGCATGTCGCCGGAGCCCGCGCCCGGAGCCGCAGCGATCTGCGGCGACACCGATGCCGCGGGGAAATCCGCGCGGGTCAGGCGGAAACTCATCGCACTGGTATTCGACGATCCGCTCAAATAGCCGGTGTCGATCAGCAGTGTTGCCTGCCCGGGCACATCGATGAATTGGTGCGTGAGTGTTTCTCCCGCAGCCAGCGACAGCGTACGCGACGCGTTTGGTTCCAGCGCATCGACAACATCGTCGCCGCCTGTACTGCGCGTCAACGCAAATGGCATGAAGCCAGCCTGGCCCAGGGAACTGAAGTCGCCGCCGGCGAGCGGATCAATCAGCACCGCGCCGTAATAGCGGATACCGGGCATGACCGCGCCGTATCCTGCAGGCGATCCCCAGAACAGGCGCAGCGGAAATGCGGATTGCGCATTGGCATGACCGGGGCCGGCTACGCCGAAATCACGTACCGGGCCGTTGAGGGTGCTGCCAACGGACGGAATTGCGCTGCTGATCGATACGGCATACGTGCTTGCCGGATTGCTCTGCGGAATATCCACCAGCGCCCAGACATTCACCGGACCCGCGTTGCGCAGATCGATCACGCAGCGCACCGGGGACCCCGCCATGCTCGATACCGCGCATTGCTGTTCGGAATAACTCGGCTGGCCGTCGCCGTTGTAGTCGATGCCAACGTACAGATCCGCCCTCGGCGCGCTGGACGAGCTCACCTCGACGATGAGGAAGCTGCCGGTACGTAGCGCATCGGGATCTTGCTGGTACACATTCGGCAGCAACACGAACTGCTTGCCGGTGCCCGGGAAGCTTCCGTAAACGTCGCTCGACTTCGGATCCACCGGCAAACTCATGCTCGTGACCGTCGCTGGCACCAGATTCGTCGGTGTGAATTGAGCTTGGGGCAAAGCAGCCAGACCATTGAGTTGGATCACCTGGTTGCCGCCCGGACCACTGGTGACGAGGTTCTGGAACGCCGGCGCATTTCCCGGCGATGCATACACCGCCAGCGTCAACGCCGTATCGGTGGCGGCCTGGCCGCCGCCGGTCTTGTGCAGGACGATGCGCGCGTTCGACCAGTTTCCGGTCAGGTGCGGATCGCTTACGTCCACGGCGATGTTCAACTGTTGCGACGCTTGCGAAGCGAGCGTGAATTGCGCCGGCGTTACCGTGATCTTTGCGTTGGCGGTCGCGCCCTGCACGCTCGCCGTCCAGGTGCCGCCGCCGGACATGTCGGCGACGGTGCGCACGAAACTGCATTGGCCGAAGCACGCCTCACTCTCGATGCCGGGGCGATTGAGGTTGGCCGGATTGCCGCCGTGCGAGGGATCCTGCGCGCGAAAATCCGCAGCGCTCAGCGGCAGATACAGTCCCGCACGAACCGCGTTGGCTGGCTGCACGCGACCAGCGCCGGCATCCAGCGGCGCGGCCGGCGTCACGCCATCCTGCAAGCGCACGCTGCCGGCGAGCGCAGTGCCGAGCAAGGCCGATTCAATCTGCGCAGGACTCCAGTTCGGGCGCGCGGCAACGAGCAATGCGACCGCGCCGGCGACATTCGGCGACGCCATCGACGTGCCGGACATGAATGCCAGTCCATTCGACTTGTAATCCGACGACAGGATGTTCGTGCCGGGCGCTGTGATGTCGGGCTTGAGGATGCCGCCGCCGAATCCGTACGGCCCGCGCGAGCTGCTCGAATTCAGGATGTCGCCTAGGCTGGCTTGCAGCACGGCGGCAACGCCGCTGATCGTGCCCTGATGGCTGCCGGCGGTCGCAACCCAGGCCTTGAGCGCTGCACCTTCGGTGTAGCCAAGATGCACCGCAGGCAGGTAATGATCGTCGCTGACGATCGACTCGCCATCGCTTTGCGCATTGGCGAGGATGTAGCCGCCGGCGCCGGCATGCAGCACGTTGTAACCTTTCTCGACGCGCGCATAGATGCCGCGATCGCAGATCACGATCTGGCCGTGGAACGTTCCTGGTGCAAACGGATTGCTCTTGCCGGTCGGCGGAAAATCGCTCGCACCGGTGCCGCACAAGGCATTGCCGTAATTGCCGGCGTAGACGATTTCCGCGGGTCCGTATCCGGCCGTGTAGCCGGCGCCGGTCAGGGTCGACGGCGCATTCGCAGCGCCGGAAAAATTCCCGATCGAATTGGCGAACTGGCGGTCGTGCGTGGCATTGGCCACGGCGATCACCCACGGCGCATTCCCCGGTTCGCTCACGGAATTCGGGCCGGGACCCTCGTTGCCCGCGGCGGCGACGACGACAATGCCCGCCGCGCGCGCATTGAACATCTCGGAGACATCATTGCCGCCCTGCGCCAGCATCTGGTAGGCGTCCTGCGCATCGCCGCCGATCGAATAATTGATCACGTCCACGTTGTCGGCGATGGCCTGATCCAGCGCGCCAACGAGCGAAGATTCCGGGCAGGTGCCGCCGGAACTGCCGGACTTGCACGCCTTGTACATGATGATGTTCGCGTGCGGCGCCACGCCCGATACGAAACGCGGAAGCGAAATTGTCGTGCCCGCGAGCGCGTTGTTCATGCCGTCGCCCGCGGCGATGCCGGCAACGTGCGTGCCGTGGCCGACGCTGTCGATGCCCTTCGTGCCTTCGTCGGTGAAATCGTAGATGCCGATCAGCTTGTTGTTGCAGGTCGCCTGCGCGCTCGCGCACAAGCCGAAGAAATGCCCGCGCGGATTCGCGATCGCATAACCATCCGGGCCGGTCGCCGCGAACGACGGATGGCCGGGGCTGATACCGGTGTCGATGATGCCGATCACCACGCCTTCGCCCTTGGTGGCGGCGACGCCCGGGACCTGGGCGTTCCACAATTTGTCCGCGCCGATCCATTCCGGACCCGCGTCGGTCATCGGTCGCAGGATGCGCTCGCGGCGCACGCCAAGCACGCCCGGCACCATCGCCAGATGCGCGGCTTCCGCCTCGGTCAACGACAAGGCCATGCCGTTGCCGGCATAGCGGTACACCGCGCGCGGCGCCAAAGTGCGGCCAAGTTCCGCACTGCCCGCATCGAGCACGCGCGTACGCTGCGCGTCGATCTGCTGCAGGTAATCCTGCGCCAGCGGCGAGCGCAATTCGCGGCGCATGGCGGGCTTCTCGCCGCCTTCAGCGACGGCGAGGTCCTGCGCAACGACGCGCGCATGCACATGTTCGACCAACGGCTCGCCTTGCAGGCGCACCATGTACGTATGGCGGACTTCTGCAACCGGCGGTGCGGCACCTGCCAGCGCAGGCAGACATGCAACGATCAGGGCAATGGTTTTGGCGAACATGGGCGACTCCACGCAAGTTGCCCTAGTCTACCTTGCCGCGTGCAGGTAGGATGCGCGGCCTATGCACGAATCCGCCGACGAACCCCGAGCCCTGCTGCAGGCGCAGTCGCTGTGTTTCGCGCGCAACGACGAGGCGATTTTCGGTCCGCTGGATTTTTCCCTGCACGCAGGCGAGACAGTTCTCATCGAAGGCGACAACGGCTCGGGCAAGACGACCTTGCTCAAGGTTTTGTCAGGCTTGCTCGATCCAACATCGGGCGACGTGCTGCTGCACGGCGCGCCATTGACGCTGGCCAAACTCTCGCACCAGGTCGCCCTGCTCGGGCATTTGCCTGGACTGAAACTCGAATTGTCGGCGCTGGAAAACCTGCGCTTTGCCATTGGCATCGGCGGCATACGCCCCGGCATCACGCCGCACATGGCGCTGGCCAGCGTCGGACTCGAAGGCTTCGAAGAAGCGCCACTGCGCACGCTATCGGCCGGCCAACGCAAGCGCGTCGCGCTCGCGCGCTTGCTGCTGGTGCCCGCGGCGCTGTGGCTGCTCGATGAACCTTATGCAAACCTCGACCGCAGCGGCATCGATCTCGTCAATCGCCTGCTCGATCATCACGCACGGCGCGGTGGCGCGGCGCTGATCACCTCGCATGGCGCGTATGCATTCACATCGGGCACTCCGCGGCGGATTGCCCTAAAGGCCGCCGCATGAACTTGAGCACGACGACAAATCTCCCCCTCTCCCCCATTGCTCGCAATGGGGGAGAGGACTTCATTTCCGTCGCGAGTCGGTAAGTGAAACCCGGTTCGACCTCCGCCGCCTGCCTCGCCTTGTTGCGCCGCGACCTGATCCTGGTCTGGCGACGGCGCGGCGACGCCCTGAATCCTTTGTTGTTCGCGATCATCGTCGTCGCGCTGTTTCCGTTCGCGCTCGGACCGGAGACGACAGTGCTCGCGCGCATCGCCGCAGGCACCATCTTCGTCGCCGTGCTGCTGGCAATGCTGCTGTCGCTGGATGCGCTGTTCCGCAGCGACCTGGAAGACGGCTCGCTGGAACAACTCGTCGTGTCGCCGCATCCGCTCGCGCTTCTGCTTGGCTGCAAGATCTTCATCCACTGGCTGACGACGGCGCTGCCGCTCATCGTCATCGCACCCCTGCTCGCGCAACTGTTGCAGCTGCCGTCGCAGGTTTTGCCGGTACTGATGATCGCGCTCGCGCTGGCGACGCCCTTGCTCAGCCTGATCGGCGCGGTCTGCGTCGCCCTTACCGTGGGCATGCGCCGCTCTGGTATGCTGTTGACCTTGCTCGTGCTGCCGCTGATCGTGCCGGCCTTGATCTTCGGCGCCGGCGCCTGCAACGCAGCCCAGGATGGATTCGC
>JAFEEK010000047.1 GCA_018241165.1 Pseudomonadota bacterium | reverse complement strand
TGGGCCGACCATCACGCCGATACAGCCAATTACTTCAATCGCATGCTGCCGGTTTCGGAAGCCGAATGCGCAACGCTGATCCGGCAGACGTACAGCCAGCGCCAACTGTTCGAGGTCGCGACCGATTTCTGGCACGACCATTTCAGCGTGTTCGGCTGGGATTACGACGGCGGCCCGATGTTCCCCGCCTTCGACCGCGACGCGATCCGGCCGAACGTGTTCGGCAATTTCCGCACGATGCTGCAGGCGGTATGCCAGTCGGCATCGATGATGTACATGCTCGACCTGTACACGAGCTACACCGGGCACCCGAACGAGAACTACGCGCGCGAGCTGATGGAGCTGCACACGCTCGGCGCGGAAAACTACCGCGGCATCGTCGACGATGCCGACGATGATCCGTCGATGCCGACCTATGTCGACTGGCAGGGCAAGATCCAGCGCCTGCAATACGTCGACGACGATGTCTACGAGGCAGCGCGCGTGCTCACCGGCTGGACGATTTCGCAAAGCACCTGGGAAACGCGCAACGATGGCAATCCCGGCACGTTCGAGTACGTGCAGGGCTTGCACGACTCCGGCGTCAAGCGCGTGCTGCATCGCAATTTTTCCGCGGGCGGCGGCCAGAACGACGGCACCCAGTTGTTCGACATGCTGGCCCAGCATCCGGGTACCGCGCACTTCGTGTGCGGCAAGCTGTGCCGGCGTTTCGCCGGCGACGATGCGCCCGACACGCTGGTGCAAAGCGCCGCCGACCTGTTCCACGCGCAATGGCAGGCGCCGGACCAGATCTCGCAGGTACTCGCCTTGATCCTGCAATCGACACCGTTCAAGACAAGCTGGGGCAACAAGATGAAACGCCCGGCCGCGGCGGCGGTCGGTGCGTTACGTGCGCTCGGCGCCGATTTCACGTTCAAGCCCGGCAACACGACCACGTATACGCCGACCGAGGAATTCATCGGCCGCCTGCAGGCAGCGGGGCAGCGCCTGTTCTACTGGCCGGCGCCGAACGGTTATCCCGACAACCAGACCGCGTGGTCGAGCACGGGTTCGCTGGGCATGACATTGAAGTTGCTGCCGCGCCTGCTCGAGATGCACCAAACCGAAAGCTACAACAATGCCTACGCGTTCATTGCGGACGTGCAGGCGCCCACGCTCGCGGCATTTCCGGTCGCCGCCAACCGCAGCGCGGCCAACATCATCGGCTACTGGTGCGATCGTCTGATCGGATTTCGCCCTGCGCAAACGTACAACGCTGCAGTCGACTTCTTTCGCCAGGAAGCCGCGCCGACCGCCGCGATCGACCTGGTCACCGACACGCTGAGCAGCGGCGTGCCGCAACACACCGGCGTGTGGCACCTGAGTCCCGCCAACACCTTGTCGCAGCACTACACGATCGCGCGCCTGCGCGTGGCGATCGGGTTGGTTCTGTGCTCGCCCGAATTCCTGCGTCGCTGAGGAGACCGCCGCCATGACCCGCTTCACCCGACGCGATTTCCTCAAGACCGGCTGCATCACGGCGAGCGCACTTGGCGCCGGCAGCAATGCGATGGCGTATTTCGCCGCGCCGAACGAACTGGCTGCGGCGACCGGCGACACGCTGGTGATCGTGTTCCTGCGCGGCGCGATGGATGGATTGAGTTTGCTGCCGCCCGGCCAGAACAGCGCATTCCGCGCCGACTACGAAGCCAATCGCACCAACACGCGCGTGCCGACCAGCGGCACCGGCGCCGCACTGACGCTCAACGGCACGGATTGGGCGTTGCATCCGCGCGCCACTGGCTTGCGCAATCTCTACAACGCCGGCCACGCGGCGTTTGTCGTCGCCGCCGGACAGGTCAAGCCGAATCCGGTCGTGCGCAGTCACTTCGAAGCGCAATCCAACCTCGAATTCGGCTTCGGCGGCGGCGCCGGCAACGGCAATGGCTGGCTCACACGCCACCTCGTCAGCGCCGGCCTGCCGGCAAACGTGCCGCTGCCGGCGGTGTCGATGGGCAGCATCACGGCGAGCAGCCTGCTCGGCAGCAGCGATGCGATCACCATGAACAGCGGATCGGATTTCCGCCTGGATTCCTTTCATTGGTCGTGGCAGGAAGACGACGCCGCGCACGGACTGACCGGCGCGGTGACGCGGATGAACGCGCTGTGGAACGGCAGCGCGACCGCGCTCGAACAGGCCGGCGTGGAAGCACTCGGCTCGCTCGCGCTGTTGCGGCCGATCGACTTCAATCTCTACAACGCATCCAGCCATCCGAATGGTTATCAACCCGCGGGCGGCGCCAACTACGCGCTGCAGTACAACTCCGGATTCGGTTCGCAGTTGTGCAACGTCGCGCAGCTGATCAAGCGCAACGTCGGCCTGCGCGCGGTGACGATCGACCTGGGCAACTGGGACACCCACGTCGGCCAGGGCAACCCGACCCAAAGTTACGACTGGTTCGGCAACCAGGTTTCGAGCCTGTCCGACGGACTGTCGGCGTTCTACACCGATCTTTCCTCCGGCGCGACGAATTACATGCAGCACGTGAGCGTGATCGTGGTCAGCGAGTTCGGCCGCCGCGTGCTGGAAAATTCCGACGGCGGCACCGACCACGGCTACGGCAATGTCATCACCGTGCTCGGCGGCTCGGTCAACGGCGGCATGGTGTATGGCACGTATCCGGGCCTGGGCAGCGGCCAGCTGTACGAAAACGTCGACGTCGCCGTGACCACCGATTACCGCCGCGTGATTTCCGAAGCCCTGATCCGGCGCTTGGGTAATCCGAACGTGTACTACGCGTTCCCCGGCTATTCGGGCTACGCGCCGATCGGCATCTTCCAGGGCGCCGATCTGCCGCCGGGCGACTACGATTCGATTTTCCGCAACGGATTCGAATGAGGGCAAGCGGTCAGGGCGTAGATGCGTTCCAGTCCGGATCATCGAACAACTGCGGATACCGCGCCAGCGCGCCGCGCATGTCCGCCAGCGCCGCGGGCACGCCCTGCCCCGAGCGCGCGGCTTGCGCGCCGGCAATGAACTTCGCCAGCAGGCCGTGCAAGGCGGCGTCCGCGTCGGGCTTGAGCTTGCAGTTCGCGATCATGTCCTGCACGGCCGTGTCGATGAGTTTGGCGACGTTGGCCATCTGCGCGGAATCAAGATGACCGTGCTCGGCATGCCCGAGCGCCTCTACCGCCTGGCGGATGCGGCGCATGCCGTCGCGCAGCGGGGCGTCGGTGGCCCAACGCTGCCCGGTCGGCAGCGTGGCCTGCGCGGATTGTGCGTGCGCGGCATGCTCGGTGTGTGCCGCGTCCTGCGCGCTTGCACCTGCGCCAAACAACAGCGCCATGCCGGACAAGGCAATGGCAAAAACCTTCGGAAGACGAATTCGCATGGGACTCTCCGGCAAGTACTTGCGCGCGCAAACGGCTGCGACGCGCGGTGGGTGAGGTGATGCCAAGCATGCGCCAGCGCTAAGGCTCGCGCCATGACGTGAGTCAAACTCGAACGCCCGCCGACGCGGGCGCTTGATCGTCAGCGCGCGACGACGCGGTTGCGCCCGCGCGACTTGGCCTGGTACAGCGCCTGGTCGGCCGCCTTGAGGACGTCGCTCGCCATGCGCATCTGCGCGTCGCGCAGCGCTACGCCGATGCTCACCGTCACGTTCACCGCAACGTCTTCGCGGCGCTTGACTGCCTGCCCGCCGCGCGGCTTTTTGGGTGCAGAGCGGATGTTCACGCGCATCGCCTCGACATTGCGCCGGGTCTGGTCGCACATGCGTACCGCCTCGCGGCTGCGCGCGCCGGTGAACAGCAGGCAGAATTCCTCGCCGCCGTAGCGGAAGGAACCGGCGCGGCGCTCGCGCCGCAGCTCGGCGGCGACGGCCTGCAGCACGCGGTCGCCGGCAGCGTGGCCGTGGGTGTCGTTGAATTGCTTGAAATGATCCACGTCCACCATCGCCAGCGCGTAATCGCCAGTCAGCCGCGCCAGGGTTTCGTCCAGCGCGCGCCGGTTCGGCAGGCCCGACAGCGCATCGACGAAGGCCATTCGATACGATGCGTAGAGCACCGCGAACAGCGCGCATGCGCCGGCGAGCGCGAGTGCGCGACTGCTGCCGTCGCTGCCCACGCCCGGCAACATCGAAAATCCGGCAAGCCCGAGCACGATGCCCAGGCCCGCTTCCATCGGCGCGCCGCCCAGCACCCAGCGCAACAGGCACACCGCAGCAGCGGCAAACGTAAGCCCCGCGGCGATGCTGCCCGCACGCCACGGCAACAGGCCGAAGGGCAAGCCCGCGCGCAAGTGTGGCCACAGGCTGTCGGATGCGGCCACGGTCAGCCACACCGACAGCGCCAACGCGACCAGCAGGGCGACATTGCGCCGCGCCAGGAATCCGCGTTCCGGCAGCGCCGCAGCGACCAGCAGCAACCACGGCGCAAACATGCGCGCCGCATCCGTGCCGCGCGTTGTATCCGTCGACAGCCCCGCGCCGGCCAGCGCCAGCGTAGCCAGTGTGAGCACGGCCAGCACGAGCACCGCGCGATTGCGCCGGAATCCCAGCGCCAACAGCAAGGCCGCACCGTTCAATATCGGCGCCGCCCATGCCGGCCACAATGCCATCGCCATCACCGCTCGATCACCACGAAGCGTCCCCGATCGGTCAACTTCAATCGCCAAGGATACCGCGCACCACGAAGCGCGCGATAGACTGCTGCAAGCGCGGAGTCGCGGCCGCCACGAGGGTCGCGCCATTGCCGTCGAACATCCACAAGACTCGCCCTTCACTTGTATTTAATTAAGCAATTAATTATATTACGGCGCATGCAGAAAAAGACTCTTGCCCGCAAGCCTGGCCGACCACGTGCCCAGAGCGCCGATCTGCGCGCACGTCTGCTCGACGCCGCCATCGAAACGTTTGCCGCGCGCGGCATCGCAGCGGCCACGTTGCGCGAGATCGCAAAAGCCGCGGGAGCGACTCCTGCGCTGCTGCACTATTACTTCAAAAGCAAGCGCAAGTTGGTCGCGGTTGTCTTGGGCGAACGCGTGGAACCGTTTGTCGCCGCGTCCGTGGCGCCGTTGCTCGATCCAATGCCGAGCCCGCGCGCAACGCTGCGCCGGTTTCTGGAAACGCATATGCGCAACATCGCGGCCAATCCGTGGATGCCGCGCTTGATGGTGCGCGAGGTACTGAGCGAAGGCGGCAGCTTGCGCGAACACATGCAGGCGAATTTCAGTGCCGTGCTATCGCCGAAAGTCTTCATGTTGATTACGGCGGCGCAGCGGCGTGGCGAGATCCGCAACGACCTGCAACCGATGTTGATCGGTCTGTCGCTGGTCAGCCTGGCCGTGTTTCCATTCGCCGCTGCCCCCGTGTGGCGCGAGGTCGCGAAAGCGTTTCTGCACAACGTGCCGGCATCGCGGCAGCGCGGGAACCGCGCTCCTGCAGCGACTGACACCGAAGCCCTGATAGCACACACGCTTGCACTGATCGACAGCGCGTTGGAGAAACCGCATGCACTACTCACGCATTAGTCTGCTTCTGGCCTTGTGTGCGACAGTCGCAATTGGCGGCTGCGCACGCGACGGCGGCCCGCAGCCCCTGCTCGGCACGCTGGAATGGGATCGCATCGCGGTGCCGGCGGAAGTGTCCGAGCCGATCA
>JAFEEK010000479.1 GCA_018241165.1 Pseudomonadota bacterium | reverse complement strand
GGGCGTGCTTGGCCTGTCGTTGACCCTGCTCGCCCAGATCGGCTATGCCGAACGCGCGATGGTGCTCGACGATGCGCGCCTGCGACCCGCGCTCGATGGCGTGTGCGCCGCGCTCGGCTGCCGCCTGCCGCTGCGCCACGATCCGGCGAAACTGGAATTGCTTTCGCGCGACATCCGCCCGCACCCGTCGGTGCCGAACGCGCTGATCGTCTCGGCCACTCTGCGCAACGATGCGGATTTCGCGCAGGCGTTCCCGGACGTGGAAATCACCTTGTCCGACCTCGACGAAAATCGCATCGCGATGCGCCGCTTCCGGCCGCAGGAATACATCGCCGACAGCCGCAACCTCGCCTCGGGACTCGCCCCAGGCGCTACCGCGGCGCTGGTGTTCGAGGTCGCCGATCCGGGCAAGAACGCGGTCGCATTCGAATTCAAGTTCTTTTGACGACGGCACTTATCAAGCGCAACGCTTGGCGCTAGACTCCGTGCCCCGTCGCGTTGCGCGCGGCGGGAACGTCAAGGAAGTTCCCCCGATGCAGGCCACCGAATCCGCCCCAGCCGCGAACGCCGACATGGCGGTCGAACTCGGGTTGCAACCGGCGCTGTGCGACCACGTTGCGCGCGCAGTGCGCCGTTACCTGTCCGACCTCGACAGCAAGAAGCCCGAAGGATTGTACGAACTCGTGCTGCATGAGGTCGAAAAGCCGTTGCTGCGCGAAGTGCTGCGCTGGAGCGAAGGCAACCAGAGCCGCGCCGCGGCGGCGCTGGGCATGGATCGCGCGACGTTGCGCAAGAAACTGGCGTTGCGCGGGCTGAGCTGAGGCCACCGGGTATAATTGCCCGGACTCCGCTGCGGCCCCCGCCATGTTCGATTCCACCCTGGTACCGGTTCGGCGTGCCCTGTTGAGCGTGTCCGACAAAGCCGGACTCATCGACCTCGCGCGCGGACTCGACGCGCTCGGCGTCGCGTTGATATCCACCGGCGGCACCGCGCGCGCGCTGCGCGAGGCGGGGTTGAACGTGCGCGAAGTCGCCGACCTCACCGGCTTTCCGGAAATCATGGACGGACGGGTCAAGACCCTGCACCCGAAAATCCACGGCGGCCTGCTCGGACGCCGCGGCGTCGACGATGCGGTGATGTCCGCGCACGGCATCGAGTCGATCGACCTGCTGGTCGTGAACCTGTATCCGTTCGAGCGCACCACCGCCGCTCCGGATTGCACGATGCACGATGCCATCGAAAACATCGACATCGGCGGTCCGGCGATGTTGCGCGCGGCCGCCAAGAACCACGAGCACGTGGCCACGCTGGTCGATCCGGCCGACTACGCCGACCTGATCCAGAACCTGCACGCAAACAAAGGCACATCGCTGGATTTGCGCCGGCGCCTCGCCGCCAAGGTTTACGCGCACACCGCGCGCTACGACGGCGCGATCGCGAACTGGCTAGGCGCACGCCTGCAATCGGACCATGTGGAACCGTTTCCGCCCGAGCTGCACCTGGCCTACGCGCGCCATGCGACGTTGCGTTACGGCGAGAACCCGCACCAGAACGCGGCACTGTACGTCGATCGCGATGCCGCAACGGGCAGTGTCGCCACGGCGCGCATCCTCGCCGGCAAGGAATTGTCTTACAACAACATCGCCGACGCGGATGCGGCGCTGGAATGCGTCAAGGCCTTTCGCAAGGCGCCGGCCTGCGTGATCGTCAAGCACGCCAATCCGTGCGGCGTCGCGATCGGCTCCACTGCGCGCGAGGCCTACGACAAGGCGTACGCGACCGATCCGGTGTCGGCCTTCGGCGGCATCATCGCGTTCAACCAGTCGCTGGACGTTGCGACCGCGCAGGCGATTCTCGAACGTCAGTTCGTTGAAGTGGTGATCGCGCCCCAAATCGACGCCGACGCGCTCGCCGCGTTCGCGAAGAAACCGAACGTACGCGTGCTGGCCAGCGGGCAATGGCCGGAACAGGCGGCCGCGGCCTTCGACTTCAAGCGCATCAACGGCGGCCTGCTGGTGCAGGATGCCGACCGCGACACGCTGTTGTTGTCCGACCTGAAAGTCGTCAGCAAACGCGTGCCGGATGCCGAAGAACTGCGCGACCTGCTGTTCGCCTGGCACGTGGCGATGTACGTCAAGTCCAACGCGATCGTGTACGCGCGCGGCAGCCGCACGATCGGCATCGGCGCCGGCCAGATGAGCCGCGTGATCAGCGCCAGGATCGCGGCGATGAAGGCCGAAGAGGCCAAGCTCGACGTCGCCGGCAGCGTGATGGCGTCGGATGCGTTCTTCCCGTTCCGCGACGGCATCGACGCGGCAGCGCAGGCCGGCATCCGCGCGGTGATCCAGCCCGGCGGTTCGATGCGCGACGCCGAATCCATCGCCGCTGCAGATGAGCACGGCATGGCGATGGTGTTTACCGGCGTGCGCCATTTCCGGCATTGATGTTTTGCCCCCTCTCCCGCTGGCGGGAGAGGCGAAATCAAGAGCCACATTGAGTTGAAGTTCGACACCATTTGGATGGAATCATGAAAGTCCTCGTCATCGGTTCCGGCGGTCGCGAACACGCACTGGCCTGGAAGATCCGCCAATCGCCGCGCGTGAGCGAAGTGATCGTCGCGCCCGGCAATGCCGGTACCGCGAGCGAATACGGCGTGCGCAACGTCGCCGTTGCGATGCACGACATCGACGGTCTGCTGCAACTGGCAAAAACGGAAAACGTCGCATTGACCGTGGTCGGGCCCGAAATGCCGCTGGTCGCCGGCATCGTCGATCGTTTCCGCAGCGAAGGCCTGCGCTGCTTCGGTCCGCGCCGGCTCGCCGCGCAACTGGAAGGCTCGAAAACCTTCGCCAAGCAATTCCTGGTCCGCCACAACATCCCGACCGCTCGCCACGCCGCGTTCGATCGCCTCGAACCCGCGCTCGCGCATGTGCGCAAACACGGTGCGCCCATCGTGATCAAGGCCGATGGCCTGGCCGCCGGCAAAGGCGTGGTCGTGGCGCTGACCCTGCCCGATGCCGAACTGGCGCTGCACGACATGCTCGGCGCGCACGCATTCGGCGACGCTTCGGCGCGCGTGGTGATCGAGGAATTCCTCGATGGCGAGGAGGCCAGCTACATCGTGCTGTGCGACGGCCGTCGCGCGTTGTCGCTGGCGACCAGCCAGGATCACAAGCGCCGCGACGACCGCGACCTCGGCCCCAACACCGGCGGCATGGGCGCGTATTCGCCGGCGCCGGTGGTGACCCCGGACATCGAACGCCGCATCCTGCGCGAAATCATCGAACCGACCGTGGCCGGCATGGCCGCCGAAGGCGCGCCGTTCATCGGGTTCTTGTACGCAGGCCTGATGATCGACAAGCACGGTGCGCCGCGCGTGATCGAGTTCAACGTGCGCCTGGGCGATCCGGAAACCCAGCCGATCCTGCTGCGGCTCAAATCCGACCTGGTGGATCTGATCGACGCCGCGCTCGACGGCCGCCTGGACAAGGTCGGCGCGAGCTGGGATCCGCGCCCTGCACTGGGCGTCGTGCTGGCCGCGTCCGGTTATCCGGGCAAGGTGCGCCTGGGCGATGCAATCAGCGGACTCGATGCGGATTTCGGCGGTGATGTGAAAGTGTTTCACGCCGGTACAAAAGTCGAAGGCGGCAAAACCGTCACCGCCGGCGGCCGTGTACTGACCGTGTGTGCGCTCGGCGAGGATTTCGCCGGCGCGCAGAAGCGCGCTTACGCCGCGGCGGGCAAGATCAAGGCCGACGGCCTGTTCTGCCGCCGCGACATCGGCTGGCGCGCGGTCAAACGCTGACGCGGCGGCGCCAACCCAGCCAACCCAGGCCGAGCAAACCCAGCGCCAGCAATGCCAGTGAGCGCAGGCTCAACATGGGCGTCGGCACGGGCGGCGGCAGATTCAGATCGCCCGCCGAGAATGCGCCTGGCGCGAAACTGAAGATGCGCACTTCATCGATCTTGCCGTCGAACATCTCGAAGTTCGCCACCGTGGGATTGGTGCCGATGCCGACGCCGCCCGATGGCGGATTCGGGCCTGTCGTGGTGGTGGCGCTGGCCACACCGTTGATATAGAACGTCGTCGTGCCGTTGTCGCGCACCAGCGCCAGTTCCGTCCACGCTGCGGAAATGGGGCTGACACCCGCGCCGATCAGGCCGCCGTAAAGCAGGCCGTAGCTGCCGCCGAGCCGGTAGATGCCCCAGCCCGCGTTGCTGGTGTTGCCGTTGTAGGCGATGGTGGCATTGCCGGTCGTGCTGCCGTTGGATTTGACCCAGGCCTCGATGCCGAAGTTGTCCGTCAGGTTCGAGGCGACCGCGGTCGTGTTGTTGTATCCGTCTGCCGTGCCGTTGAGCGCCATCGACAAGGTGCTGCCGATGCGCGGCGCAACGTCGGAAGCATACGTCGGGGCGCCGACCTTGTTCAGATTGAATCCACCCACGCTGTCGACCGTCGTCGCCGCGCCCGCGCCGCCAGCGCTCGCGCCGGAATCGGCCTCGCCCATGTGCCACTGGTTGAGCACCGTGATGGTCGCCTGCGCCGGCACGGCGGCGACGGCCAGCACCAGACTCGCGAACATCGGCAATCCCTGACGCATGGCTTTCCCCTGCTGGGTTTGGACCCGGATGGGCGGCGCATGATTGCGCCGATCCACGATTGCCGTCAACACTTCTTGCGCAGCTGCACGATGTTGCGGCCGTCGATGTGTTCGTAGCGGAATTCGTCCATGAGTTGGCGCACCAGCGGGATGCCGCGCCCGCCGATGCGCGCGCTGCGGATGCTGTCGCCCATCGGCAATGGCTTCCAGGTCGTCGGATCGAACGGCTCGGCCAGGTATTCGATGGTCGCGTCGACCGCGCCGGGCGAGCGCGCGAGCTGGATGTCGATCGCGCCGGACGCCTGTTGCGCATGCATCAGCACGTTGGTGAGCAGTTCGTCCACGGATATCTGGATGGCGCGCAGCGCGGCTTCGGGCACGCTCGGCAACAGCGTGGTTTCCAGGCGCTCGTTGAAGCGGCCGATCGCGGCGCGGTCGCGATCCACGCGCAACCGCCACACCACGCCCGTACTGACGGGCGCTACCGCCTGTGGCTTGCGCCACCATGCCTGCCAGCGTTCGCGCCATCCGCCCATGCGCCAATGCTGACGAAAATGGCGCGGCTTGGCAACGTCAGGATTTTTTGACCGGTGGCGCGAGTGTTTCCAGCGGCGGCGGCTTGACCGTGGGATGATCGGCCGGCCACGGCTGTGCCGGCACTTTCTTCGCGACGTAATCGCGCATGGTCTTGCGGTACATGGCCGCACGCGCCGTGTCGTTCATGCGCATGGCCTCGTAGATTGCCTGGGCCTGCGATTTCTGCGCTTCGTCGAACTTGCCGTTCGCCGCCTGCGCCAGCGCCAGCGCGGTGGAATCCTGCGCATCCGGACGTTGCCGGTACAACGCCTGCGCGTAGTCGAGCGCCATGCTGCGCTCATCCGCCGTTGCCGCCGGACAGGTGCTGGCCAGGCGCACGAACACCTGCATCAGGTCACCGTCCTGCGCGCGGTTGGTCTGGCGTTTGCTGACCTCGTTCAAGGCATCGCGGCATTTTCCGGACAACGCCTGGGCCGCGGCGAAACGCGCTTCAGCGCCGGCATCGCCGTCGAGGATGCGCACGAGCTGTGCATACTGTTGTGCGGCCTGCGCGTAGTCGGCCTTGCGCATCAGCGCGTTGCCGAACAGCAGGCGTGCATCGGGCTGGTTGGCGTCGGCCTGGACCGCACGCTGGTAAAACGGCAGCGCGCGGGCGGCATCGCCAGCGAATTCATGCACCATGCCCTGGCTCAGGTTCGCGCTGGCGCTGTCGGGCTTGAGTTTGAGCGCGCGGGCGGCCTCGTCCTGGGCGAAGGCGATATTTCCCAGCAAGCCATCCAGCCGCGCCAGCAGGGCGAGTGCGTCGACGTCGTTCGAATCGTGCTCGGTCGCCTCGAAGGCCTTTTCGCGCGCCGCGGCGAAATCGCGCCGCGCCATCAGTTGCCGCGCCTGTTCCAGCGGCGTGCCGTGCAGCGGCGGCGCCGACGGCGCGGCCTGGAAGATTCCCGCCAGCAGCGGATCGGCAAGGCTTGGCGGGGTCTTGCCGGCCTTGGCCCGCGCGGCTTTTGCCTGCGCGGCATCGCCCTGGCCCGCGTAGGCTTGCGCCAGGTCCGTGTACAAGGCATCCGCCTGCGGCTCGAGGGTCAACGCCTTTTGCAGGTGTTCGATCGCTGCGGCGTAATCCTTCTGGCGAATTTCCAGACGGCCAAGCATGGCGAACAATGCGGCCTGTTTGTCGCCGGCCGGCAGCGCATCGGCGAGCACCTTGTGCGCGGCATTCAGGTCGCCGGTTTCGATCAAGGCATCGGACAGGCGATAGCGTATCGGCAGATAGACCTTGTCCAGTGCCAGCGCCGCTTCGAAATTCGCGCGCGCGTCGGTGGTGCGCTTCATGCTCAGCGCGACAACGCCGCGCAGGTACAACCAGCGCGCATCCTTGGGCGCAAGCTGGTTGGCGTCGTAAAACGCGATCGCCGCGGCCGCGTCGAGCCCGGCGCGGAAATACACCGCGCCGATGCCGGCGTAAGCAAATGCCAGGTCGTCGCCGATCAGACCCACGCGGGCCTTGTCGAAATCCGCGCGTGCGCTAGCCACTGCCTTGGCCTGGTCCGCAGGCAATTTGCTGGTATCCGGAGTAGGCAGGCTCAGCACCAGGGCGTCGCTGTCGGGGTCGGCAGCGTTGGCAATCCCGGCCATGAGAATCGCGCACAAGGCGCCGCAAATCAGGAGTCGCAAACGCTTCATCGGATTGGCCGCAAGACAACGGGGCGCAAAGTGTAGCGGCCAATTCCGGCGCTCACCAGTTCGCGCATCCCTTCCGGTTTGCTACGCTTCAGCAAACCCGGAGGGGACGATGAGCGAACACAACCAGTTCCGCCTGCTGCGCGAGCGCCGTTTCCTGCCGTTCTTCCTGACCCAGGCACTGGGTGCGTTCAACGACAACGTGTTCAAGAACGCGCTGGTCATCCTCGTCGCATTCCTGACCGTGCAACTGACGGTCAAGGACGTGAACTTCTACACCAACCTTGCCGCCGGATTGTTCATCCTGCCGTTCCTGCTGTTTTCGGCGACCAGCGGCCAGCTTTCGGACAAGTACGACAAGGCGCGCCTGGCCCAGCTCGTCAAGGTGCTGGAAATCGGCATCATGTGCGTGGCTTTCGCGGGTTTTCTCACACACAGCATTCCGCTGCTGCTCGGCATGTTGTTCATGATGGGCGTGCATTCCACGCTATTCGGCCCGCTCAAATACGGCCTGTTGCCGCAAGTGCTCGATCAAAAGGAACTCACCGGCGGCAATGGCCTGATCGAAATGGCCACGTTCGTCGCGATCCTGCTTGGCACGATCGCGGGAACGAGTTTGATACGTGTCGAAGGCTGGGGCGCGTGGCTGGTCGGCGGCGCGACGATCGCCATCGCGGTCATCGGCCTGTTCTGTGCGCTGGCGATGCCGCGCGCGCCGGCGCCGGATCCAAACCTGAAGCTCAACTGGAATCCGTTCAGCGAGACCTGGCGCAACGTCAATTACATCCGCACGGATCGCTCGATCTTCCTGTCGTGCCTGGGGATTTCATGGTTCTGGTTCTACGGCTCGATCTATTTCACCCAGTTGCCAAACTACACCAAGGTCGTGCTCGGCGGCGGGCCCGGCGTGTACACGTTGATCCTGACCGTGTTTTCGGTCGGCATCGGCCTGGGTTCTGTGTTGTGCGAAAAACTCTCCGGCCACAAGGTGGAGATCGGCCTGGTGCCGTTCGGTTCCATCGGCATGACCGTGTTCGGCGTGGACCTGTACTTTGCCCATCCGGGCAGCGTCGGCGAGCTGAACCTCGGCGTCGCCGCGATGCTCGCGCAACCGCATGTCTGGCGGATTTTGATCGACCTCGTGCTGATGGCGATCTTCAGCGGATTTTTCATCGTGCCGTTGTTCGCCCTTGTGCAATCGCGCAGCGACAGTGCGCGCGTGTCGCGCGTGATCGCGGCGAACAACATCTTGAACGCGCTGTTCATGGTCGTCGCCGCGATCGTCTCGGCGCTGCTGCTGAACGAGGCAAACCTGAGCATTCCCGGCCTGCTGCTGGCGACCGCGCTGATGAACGCGGCGGTCGCGGTATACATCTATACCCTGGTGCCGGAATTCCTGCTGCGCTTCATCGACTGGGTGCTGATCCACACCTTGTATCGAATCCGCACGCAAGGCCTGGAGAACATTCCCGAACACGGACCGGTGTTGCTGGTGTGCAATCACGTCAGCTTCATGGATCCGCTCATCGTGATGGGTTGCGTGCGCCGGCCGGTGCGCTTCGTGATGTACTACAAGATCTTCGAGATTCCGTTCCTGCGCTTCATCTTCAAATCGGCCAAGGCGATTCCGATCGCCGGCGCGAAAGAAGATGCCGCACTGATGGAACGCGCTTTCGCCGAAGTGGACAAGGAACTGGCCGCCGGCAATATCGTGTGCATCTTCCCGGAAGGCGGCATCACCCGCGACGGCACGATG
>JAFEEK010000478.1 GCA_018241165.1 Pseudomonadota bacterium | reverse complement strand
TGCTCAACTGGATCACCCCGCACCAGAAATGGGGCATCCACAGCACCTATTCCGACAACCTGATCATGCAGACCCTGTCGCGCGGCGGGCCGATCGTGTGGCTCAGCGAAACCGACGCGCGCGAGGCCGGCATCGTCGACAACGACTGGATCGAACTGTTCAACGTCAACGGCGCGATCGCCGCACGCGCGGTCGTGAGCCAGCGCGTGATGCAGGGCATGGCGATGATGTACCACGCGCAGGAACGCATCATCAACACGCCCGGATCGGAAATCACCGGCACCCGCGGCGGCATCCACAACTCGGTCACGCGCGTCGTGGTCAAGCCCACGCACATGATCGGCGGCTACGCGCAGTTCGCCTACGGCTTCAACTATTACGGCACCTGCGGCACGAACCGCGACGAGTTCGTGATCGTGCGCAAGATGGACAAGGTCGACTGGCTCGATGGCGAAGCGGTGCCGGCCGATGCGAAGGAGGTGGCGTGATGAAAGTGCGTGCGCAAATCGCAATGGTGCTGAACCTGGACAAGTGCATCGGCTGCCATACCTGCTCGATCACCTGCAAGAACGTGTGGACCAGCCGCGAAGGCGTCGAATACGCCTGGTTCAACAACGTCGAGACCAAGCCCGGCGTCGGCTACCCGAAGGAATGGGAAAACCAGGAAAAATGGAACGGCGGCTGGGTGCGCAGCAAATCCGGCAAGTTGCTGCCAAAGGCGGGCGGACGCTGGCGCCTGCTCGCAAAAATTTTCGCCAATCCCGACCTGCCGCAGATCGACGACTACTACGAGCCGTTCGATTTCGACTACCAGCACCTGCACGAGGCGCCGGACGGCAAGCACCAGCCGACCGCTCGGCCGCGTTCGCTGATTTCCGGCGAGCGCATGCAGAAGATCCACTGGGGCCCGAACTGGGAGGAAATCCTCGGCACCGAATTCGCCAAGCGCAGCAAGGACAAGAACTTCGACAACGTGCAGAAGGAAATCTACGGCGCGTTCGAGAAGACTTTCATGATGTACCTGCCGCGCCTGTGCGAGCACTGCCTGAATCCGGCGTGCGTGTCGGCGTGCCCGTCCGGCGCGATCTACAAGCGCGAGGAAGACGGCATCGTGCTGATCGACCAGGACAAATGCCGCGGCTGGCGCATGTGCGTGTCGGCCTGCCCGTACAAGAAGATCTACTACAACTGGAAATCGGGCAAGTCCGAAAAGTGCATCTTCTGCTATCCGCGCATCGAGATGGGCGAACCCACCGTGTGCTCGGAAACCTGCGTCGGCCGCATCCGCTACCTCGGCGTCATGCTGTACGACGCCGACCGCATCCAGGAAGCGGCCGCGACGCCATCGGAGCAAGACCTGTACCAGGCGCACCTGGACATCTTTCTCGATCCGTTCGACCCGGCCGTCATCGCAGCCGCGCGCAAGGAAGGCATTCCCGACAACTGGCTGGAAGCGGCGAAAGCCTCGCCGGTCTACAAGCTTGCGATCGACTGGAAGCTCGCCCTGCCCTTGCATCCGGAATACCGCACCCTGCCGATGGTCTGGTACGTGCCGCCGCTGTCGCCGATCCAGTCCGCCGCCGAACGCGGCCACGTCGGCAAGAACGGCGAATTGCCGGACGTGGGCTCGCTGCGCATCCCGGTGCGCTACCTTGCGAATCTGCTCACCGCCGGCGACGAACGTCCGGTCGTGCGCGCGCTCGAACGCCTGCTCGCGATGCGCGCGTGGCGGCGCGCGATGAACGTCGATGGCGTGGAAGACCTGGGCGTGCTCGAGCAGGCCGGCCTTACCGTCGCGCAAGCGCAGGACATGTACCGGTATCTGGCGATCGCGAACTACGAAGACCGTTTCGTCATCCCGACTGCGCATCGCGAATACGCGAACGATGCGTTCGGCGAGCGCGGCGGCTGCGGCTTTTCCTGGGGCAACGGTTGCAGCGGCGATACGCCGGCGGATCTGTTCACCCAGCGCAAGACCACGCGCTACTCGGTGCATCCGAACCGGCAGGAAAAAGCCGAGGTGGTCGAATGAGCATGCTCAAGCTTCTCGGCGTACTGATCGACTACCCGCAGGACGAGCTGTGGCAGCACGGCGATGAATTGCTGGAAGCGGCCGCCGATCCGGCCCTGCCGGCAAAGCGCCGCGACGCGCTGATCCATTTCGTGCGCGAACTGCTCGCGACCGATCCGCTGGATGCGCAGGATCGCTGGCTGTCCACGTTCGACCGCGGCCGCGCCATGAGCCTCTTGCTGTTCGAACACATCCACGGCGAATCGCGCGACCGCGGTCAGGCCATGGTCGATCTGGTCGAGGCCTATCGCAAGAACGGCTTCGAGCTGGCCGCGAAGGAACTGCCGGACTACCTGCCGCTGTTGCTCGAATACCTCGCGCAGCGGCCGCACGCCGAAGCACGCGACTGGCTGCATCATGTCGGTCCCATCGTCGGCCTGCTTGGCGCGCGCGCAGCCGAACGGACCAGTCCCTACGCGCTGCTGTTCGAGATCCTGGTCGAGCTCGCGGATGCGAAGTTCGATTCCGGCGCGCTGCGCCGGCGCGCGCAGGAAGAGGCGCGCGACGACACCGCGCAAGCCATGGATCGCGTCTGGGAAGAAGAAGCCGTGCGCTTCGGCCCCGAGGCGCCCGCCGACGATTGCGCGCCACCCACCCGCATGCCGCCCGCCTCCACCGCGACCATTCGCCAGGTACAGCCATGAACTACTTCGATCAGTTCGCGTTCCAGATCTATCCCTACATCGCGCTGGCGGTGTTCTTCATCGGCAGCTGGGTGCGCTTCGACCACTCGATGTACACCTGGCGCAGCGGCTCGAGCCAGCTGCTTTCCAGCCGCGGCATGCGCCTGGGCAGCAACCTGTTCCACGTCGGCATCCTGGTCGTGCTCGGCGGCCACCTGGTCGGCCTGCTCACGCCGCATTGGGTCTATTCGATGTTCATCACCGCGCAGCAGAAGCAGTTGCTCGCGATGGTCGTCGGCGGCGTGTTTGGCGTGATCTGCCTGATCGGCATGCTGATCCTGATGGCGCGACACCTGTTCAACCCGCGCGTGAAAGCCACCGACAACTTCCGCAACGTGCTGATCCTCGCGCTGCTGATGGCGCAGTTGCTGCTCGGGCTCTACACCATCGTGCAATCCAGCCACCACATGGACGGCAGCGTGATGATCGCGCTCGCCGAATGGGCGCAGCACATCGCCACGTTCCGCGGCGACGCATGGCAGTTCGTCGTGCCGGTGCACTGGGTGTACAAGACCCACATCATCCTGGGCATGACGATCTTCCTGCTCACGCCGTTCACGCGCCTGGTGCACATCTGGAGCATTCCGGTCAGCTACCTGTGGCGTCCCTATCAGGTCGTGCGCCGGCGCCAGCCGACGCTGAACTACGGGCCGCGCACGCCGTGAGCCGCGAGATCCCGCTCACCGTCATCGATTCGGGCGAATCGGTGGCACGCGAGGCGCACGCGCATCACCACGATCATGCCGGCGAAGGCCCGCGCGGGCTCGGCGCACCGCCGCCGTGCTATCTGCACGTCGGCGATACGGCCATCGACGAGGCGCAGATCGCGCAGGAAATGCAGCATCACCGCGACGCCGATCCGCGTCGCGCGCGCAACGCCGCGGCACGCGCACTGGTCGTGCGCGAACTGTTGCGCCGCGAAAGCGAGCGCCTGCACATCGACGCCGAAGCCGAAGCGATCGACGGCGAAACCGCCGAGGAGGCCGCGATCCGCGTGCTGATCGAGCGCGAGATGCCGGTGCCCGCGCCGAGCGCGGAAGCCTGCCGGCACTATTTCGAGCAGAACGCGCAACGCCTGCGCCATCCCGACCGGCTGCGCGTGCGCCACATCCTGCTGGCCGCGGCGCCGGAAGACGTCGATGCGCGCCTGGCCGCGCGCACACACGGCGAGCAATTGATCGGCGAGCTGCGCGCGCATCCGGAACGCTTCACCGAACTGGCGATGCGTCATTCCGCGTGCCCGTCGCGCGACGACGGCGGCGAACTGGGCTGGATCGAGCGTGGCGACACCGTGCCGGAATTCGAGCGCCAGTTGTTCATGCTCGCGCCGGGCCTGGCCGGACTCACCGTGGAGACACGTTACGGCCACCACGTCGTGTGCGTGGATGAAATCGAGCGCGGCGCGGCGCTGGCGTTCGCGCAGGCCGAATCGAAAATCGCCGCGTACCTGGAAACACAAGTGCGCCAGAACGCGATCCAGCAATACCTGAATCTGCTTTCCGAACGCTACGGCGTGCGCGGCCTGGAGCATTTCGACGCCTGACCGCTTCGCGCCATCGGACTTTCTTCCACCCACCGACGCCCTGCTGCCATGACCACTGCCATTGACGTCACACCCGCACAACGCGCCCGCGCCTTGTGGCTGAGCACCTTCGCCTTTGCCGTCTGCTTCGCGATCTGGGTGATCTTTTCGATCATCGGCGTCGAGCTCAAGAAAGAACTTGGCCTGACCGATTCGCAATTCGGCCTGCTCGTCGCGACTCCGATCTTGACTGGTTCCATCAGCCGGCCCTTGCTCGGCATCTGGTCGGAAATGGTCGGCGCCAACCGCGTACTTGCGCTGCTGATGCTGGTCGTGGCCGGCTTCACGTTCGCGCTGCCGTATGCGCATTCCTACTCGATGCTGCTTGTGTTCGGCCTCGGCCTGGGCCTCGCCGGCGGCGCGTTCGCGGTCGGCATGGTCTATGTCTCGGCCTGGTTTCCGCGCGAAAAACAGGGCACTGCGCTGGGCCTGTTCGGCATGGGCAACGTCGGCGCGGCAGTGACCAGCTTCGGCGCGCCGCTGTTGCTCACGGTGATGGACTGGCGCCAGGTCGCCAGCGTGTACGCGGCCGTCGCGCTCGTGACTGCCGTGCTGTTTTTCCTGCTCGCGCAGGTCGATCCGGTTACGCGCAACCGCGCCAGCGCGGGCAAGCCGGCCTCGCTCGCCGAACGCCTTGCACCGCTGCGCAACGTGCAGGTGTGGCGCTTCTCGCTGTACTACTTCTTCGTGTTCGGCGGTTTCGTCGCGCTCGCTTCGTGGCTGCCGCGCTACTACATGGGCGTGTACAACGTCGATCTGCGCACCGCGGGCATGCTCGCCGCCAGTTTCGCCCTGCCGGCCACCGTGTTTCGCGCCGTCGGCGGCGCGCTCGCCGACCGCTACGGCGCGCGGCGCATGATGTACATCTCGTTCTCGGTGTGCATGGTCGGCTTGTTCCTGCTGTCGTATCCGGCCACCCACTACGTCATCGAAGG
>JAFEEK010000477.1 GCA_018241165.1 Pseudomonadota bacterium | reverse complement strand
CCGAAGGCGATACACGCGGCGATGTCCAAACCCGTGCCGATGGCCAACATCATGACCCCGAGCGTGAGCCAGATGCGCTTCACGCGCGCGCTCAAGGCGCATGTCGGACGCAGCCGCGGCGCCTGCCCTTACAGCAAGTTCATGTGTCTGAACTCCGGCTCGGAATCGGTATCGCTGGCCTGCCGCATCGCCGACGTCAACGCCAAGCTGATGACGGATGCGGGCGGCAAATACGCCGGACGCACGATCAAGCGCCTCGCGGTCAAGGGCGCTTTCCACGGCCGCACCGAACGCCCGGCCGTGTATTCGGATTCCTCGCGCAAGGCCTATGTGCAGAACCTCGCCAGCTTCCGCGACGAGCACAGCCTGCTCACCGTCGAGCCGTACAACGTCGAGGCGCTGCGCCAGGTGTTCGCCGACGCCGACAGGAACGGTTGGTTCATCGAGGCGATGTTCCTGGAGCCGGTGATGGGCGAAGGCGATCCGGGCCGCTCGGTCACGCCGGAGTTCTACGCCGCCGCGCGCGAACTCACGCGCAGTCACGGCTCGCTGTTCCTGGTCGATTCGATCCAGGCCGGCCTGCGCGCGCACGGCGTGCTGTCGATCGTGGATTACCCGGGTTTCGAGAAGCTCGATCCGCCGGACATGGAAACCTATTCCAAGGCGCTCAACGGCGGCCAGTATCCCCTGTCGGTGCTGGCGGTGACGGAAAAGACCGCCGCGCTGTACAAGAAGGGCATCTATGGCAACACCATGACCGCCAATCCGCGCGCGCTCGAAGTCGCCTGTGCGGCGCTTGGCCTTGTCACGCCGGAACTGAAGGCGAACATCCGCGCGCGCGGCGCCGAATTCCTCGACAAGCTCGGCAAGCTCAAGGCCGAACTCCCGGGCCTGATCACCAAGGTGCAAGGCACGGGCCTGCTGTTCTCGTGCGAACTGGCGCCGGAGTTCAAGTGTTTTGGTGCCGGCAGCACGGAAGAATGGCTGCGCGAACACGGCATCGGCGTGATCCATGGCGGCGTCAATTCGCTGCGCTTCACGCCCACGTTCATGGTCACCTCGGCCGAGGTCGATCTGGTCGTCGACGCGGTCAAGCAGGCGCTGGTACACGGGCCGCGCATGGCCAAGGCCGCGTAAACCAGCCAAGGACGGCAGCTTTTTGCTTCTCGCAATCATGGACGATTGCAAAAATACCGACAAAATCGGCGCTGAACGACAGCGCCGATCGGTGATTTCCTACAGACACGATTCAGCGTTGCGGCATCATTGTGCGCCGCAGCTACGCCGCGCAATCGTGCCGGCGTAGACTCCGGCGGCAGCACCGCCACCACTGTCAGGAGATCACCATGAAACTCGCAGTAGCCACCCTCGCCCTCGTCCTTGCTGCCGCCGTCGGCAGTGCGTTCGCAGCCGAGACCGCCAAGCCGATGACGGCCCAGCAGACCAAGATGAGCACGTGTTCCAAGGACGCCCACGCCAAGGGCTTGAAGGGTCCGGAATACAAGTCGTTCATGAGCACCTGCCTCAAGGGCGGCGAAGCGGCCGCTCCGGCAGCCGCCAAGCCCGTCGCAGCGGCCCCAGCACCGACCGCCAAGGAAACCCAGCAGGAAAAGATGAAGACCTGCAACGCCGACGCCAAGACCAAGGCCCTGAAAGGCGCCGCACGCAAGACCTTCATGAGCACGTGCCTGAAGGGCGATGCGACTGCCGCTCCCGCCGCGCACTGAATTTTTGCGAGCGTCCTTGATCGCAAGAATCACAAAGCGGCCATCCGTGGCCGCACTTTCCAACACAACGAAACCGGGCCTCACGGTCCGGTTTTTTTGTGCGTCAGCGGAACCGATCCGTTGCTTCGATCAGCTCATGCGTATTGCCCGGCTCGAACGCCGAATGCCCGGCATCGGCAACGACGCGCAGATCCGCCTCCGGCCAGGCGCGGTGCAGGTCCCAGGCGCTGCGCATCGGGCAGACCACGTCGTAGCGGCCCTGCACGATCACCGCAGGAATGTGTTTGAGCTTGTGCGCATCGCGCAGTAGCTGATCGTCGCATTCGAAAAACCCGCCATTGACGAAGTAGTGGCATTCGATGCGCGCGAATGCGAGCGCAAATTCGTCCGAACCAGTCGACGCGATGTAATCCGGATTCTGCAGCAGGTAGCTCGTCGCGCCCTCCCAGGTCGACCAGACTTTGGCGGCCGCGAGTCGCACTGCCAGATCGGGACTTGTCAAACGCCGGTAATAGGCACGCATCAGATCATCGCGTTCGCCCGGCGGAATGTGTTCGACATAGGCTTCCCAGGCATCCGGATAGATCGCGTCGCAACCCTTCTGGTAGAACCATTCCAGTTCCCAGCGCCGCAGCATGAAAATGCCGCGCAACACGAGTTCGGTCGCACGCGACGGATGCGATTGCGCGTAGGCGAGCGCGAGCGTCGAACCCCACGAACCGCCGAACACCTGCCAGCGATCGATGCGCAGATGTTCGCGCAGGCGTTCCATGTCGGCGACCAGGTCCCAGGTCGTGTTGCCGGTGAGTTCGGCATGCGGCGTGGAGCGTCCGCTGCCGCGCTGGTCGAACAGAATGATGCGGTAGTGCGCCGGATCGAAAAAACGCCGCGAGTTCGCGCCGCAGCCGGCGCCGGGGCCGCCGTGCACGAACACCACGGGCTTGCCGCGCGGATTGCCGCATTGTTCGTAGTACAGCGTGTGCAACTCGGACACGCGCAGCATGCCGCTGTCGAAGGGTTCGATTTCCGGGTACAGGGTGCGAAGTGCCATGGGCGTGGATGCGATCCGTGCGGGAATGTCCGGCTAGCATAGCGAACTGAGCATGGCCATGCCCGTCCGCGTCGAAATATCGCGCCCGCCCACGCCGTAGCGTAGGATACGAAACGCGCGTTTGAACCCGGGGATACGCAGGATGACGGCAACGCAAACCGACATCGTGGTGATCGGCGGCGGACTCGCCGGCATCGTCACCGCGCTTGAAGCGTTGCGCGCCGGCACGCGCGTCGTGCTGGTCGATCGCGACACGCCCGGGCGCTTCGGCGGACTCGCGCTGTGGGCGTTTGGCGGCATGGCCCTGGTCGGCACGCCGTTGCAGGCGCGCAAGAAAATCCCCGACACGCCCGAGGTCGCGCTGCGCGACTGGATCCGCTTCGGCGAACTGGATGCGGACGAAAAATGGCCGATGCAGTGGGCGCGCTACTACGTCGAGCATTCGCGGTCGCAGGTCCACGACTGGCTGCTGCGCGAAGGCATCCGCTTCATGCCGGCGGTGAACTGGGTCGAGCGCGGCCGCTTTGGCGATGGCAACTCCCTGCCCCGCTACCACATCATCTGGGGCACATCGCGCGAGATGACGCGGCTCCTGATCGCGGCCCTGCGCGAAGCCGGTGCAGGCGGCAGGCTGACGGTGCTGCATCGCCATCGCGTCACGCAACTGGATCGCAGCGCCGGAAAAATCGGCGGCGTCGTTGCAGTGGACGAGCAATCCGGCGCGCAGGTGCGCATCGATGCGCCCGTCGTCGTGCTGGCGATGGGCGGCATCAATGGCAGCCATGAACAAGTTCGCGCGAACTGGCCAAAAGACCGGCCGATTCCAGCGACGATGCTCAACGGCGCGCATCCGTTCGCCGACGGCAAGCTGCATCACCTCGCTGCCGGTTTCGGCGCACAAATCACGCACGCCGGCGAGATGTGGAATTACGCCGCCGGATTTGCGCATCCGTTTCCGCATTTTCCAGGCCACGGCCTTTCGACGATTCCGTGCAAATCGGCGCTGTGGCTCGATCACACGGGTCGGCGCATCGGACCGGAGCCATTGGTCACCGGTTTCGACACGAATTGGCTATGCCGGCGCGTCGCCGAACAGGAAAGGCCCTGGACCTGGCACCTGCTCAACTGGCGTATCGCGATCAAGGAATTCGCTATCTCCGGCGCCGAACACAATGCGCGCATCCGCGACAGGCAATTTCCGCAGTTCCTCATCGAAACATTGTTCGGCAATCGTCGCCTGGTGCGCCAGATGCAAGCCGAAAGCGCGGATTTCCTCGTCGATGACACGCTGGCTGGCCTCGCGCAAAAAATGAATGCGTTGACCGAATCGCATGACGTCGATCCGGCCGTGCTGCAGGCCACGGCCGATGCGTTCGATGCCAATTTCGCGAACGGCAACAAACTCGAAAACGACGACCAGATCCGTCGCATCCTGCACGCGCGGCAGTGGGGACCGGATCGCCTGCGCACCTGCAAGCCCGCGCCATTGCAGATGCGCGGTGCAGGTCCGTACATCGCGATCCGCATGCAGCTGATCACGCGCAAGAGCCTGGGCGGCTTGCGCACCGACCTGCAAAGCCGCGTACTCGACACGAACGATCAACCCATTTCCGGTTTGTATTGCGTCGGCGAAGCAGCCGGATTCGGCGGCGGCGGCGCCAGCGGCAAGCGTTCGCTCGAAGGCACCTTCCTGCCGGGCTGCATCCTTACCGCGCGTGCCGCGGCGCGTTCGATTTGCGCGGGCCACCAGG
The DNA here is from genome assembly GCA_018241165.1 of Pseudomonadota bacterium. Taxonomy (GTDB): domain Bacteria; phylum Pseudomonadota; class Gammaproteobacteria; order Xanthomonadales; family Rhodanobacteraceae; genus Rudaea. The sequence continues at coordinate 6,584 of JAFEEK010000477.1, read as the reverse complement.
AACCGACATGAGTCTTTCCTATCCGGTAACCGCGCTCGATTTCCGGCGTCTCGCGCAAAAACGCCTGCCGGGATTCCTGTTCGACTACATCGACGGCGGCGCCAGCGATGAATCGACGATGCGCGCCAACGTCGACGACTTCGCGCACGTGAAGTTGCGCCAACGCGTGCTGGTCGATGTGTCGAAGATCGATACCGCGGCCACGCTGGCGGGCGTGGCGTGCAGCATGCCGCTGGCACTCGCGCCGATCGGCCTGGCCGGCATGATGGCGTGCCGTGGCGAGGCGAACGCCGCGCGCGTGGCCAAGTCCGCCGGAATTCCGTTCACGCTGTCCACGGTCGGCGTCTGTGGGTTCGACGAGGTGCGCGACGCCGCCGCCACGCCGCCGTGGTTTCAGCTTTACATGCTGCGCGATCGTGGCGTCGTCGAAGCATTGCTCGACCGGGTCTGGGCGCAGGGCTGTCGTACGCTGGTATTCACCATCGACTTGCCGCTACCCGGCGCGCGTCATCGCGATACGCGCCATGGACTCGGCGCACACGGCTTTCGCGCAACGCTGTTGAAAAACATGCAGGTGCTCGCGCATCTGGAATGGGTGTGGCGCGTCGCCATTCGCGGTCGTCCGCTGCAATTCGGCAATCTGGCCGGACATGTTCCGGATGCGAATGATTTCAATGCACTGCGCTCGTGGATCGACACGCAATTCGATGCCAGCGTGACCTGGCGCGACATCGAATGGCTGCGCGGACGTTGGCACGGCAAGCTGCTGCTCAAGGGCATCCTTGATGTGGATGACGCGCGCGCGGCGGTGGACACGGGCGCGGATGGCATCATCGTTTCCAACCACGGCGGACGCCAGCTCGATTCGGTCGCATCGACCATCTCGAAACTTCCGCATGTCGTGCAGGCGGTCGGGCCGGATACCGAAGTGCTGCTCGATGGCGGCGTGCACACGGGTGTGGACATTTTCAAGGCGCTCGCGCTCGGTGCGCGCGGCGTGCTCATCGGCCGCGCATGGGCGTGGGCGATGGCAGGCGCTGGCAGCGCAGGCTTGCGCACATTGCTTGCCACGCTGCAGCGCGAACTCGCATTGACCATGACCTTTGCCGGCGTCACCCGCATCGCCGATATCAAAGCCACTCACCTCGACCGCGACTGAGAGAACCGATCATGCCCAACGGCGCCCAAGCCCTGCTCAAGACCCTGGCCGACGCCGGCGTCGAGGTCTGCTTCAGCAATCCCGGCACCTCCGAGATGCACTTCGTCGCCGCGCTCGATGGCGAACCGCGTCTACGTGCGGTGTTGTGCCTGTTCGAGGGCGTCGCCACCGGCGCCGCCGACGGCTACGCGCGCATGGCCGGCAAGCCCGCCGCGACGTTGCTGCACCTGGGGTGCGGCCTCGGCAACGGCTTGGCGAATTTGCACAACGCGCGCAAAGGCAAGGTGCCGGTCGTCAACATCGTTGGCGACCACGCGACCTATCACGTGCAGTACGATGCGCAATTGCAGTCCGACATCGAAACCGTTGCGCGCAACGTATCGCCGGGATTCGTGCGCACGTCGAAATCGACGGCCGAGCTTTGCCACGATGCGGCCGATGCCATCGCCGCCGCGCGCGGATTGCCGGGCCAGGTCGCCACGCTGATCCTGCCCGCGGATGTGTCGTGGGGCGAAGGCGGCCTGCCCTGTCCGCCGCCGCCACAGCCATCGCCACAGACCGCCGATGACGCGACCGTGCAGGCGATCGCGCAGGCGATTCGTTCCGCCGGCAAGACCGCCATCCTGCTCGGCGGCACGGCATTGCGCGAACCGGCGTTGCTCGCGGCGGCCCGCATCGCCGCGCACAACGGCGTGAAGATCCTTGCCGAAACATTTCCGACACGCATCGAACGCGGTGCCGGATTGCCGGCGGTCGAGCGCATCGCGTACCTGGCAGAGTTGGCGTCGCTCCAGCTTCGGGACTTCGCCCACCTGATCCTGGTCGATGCCAAGGCGCCGGTTTCGTTTTTCGCCTATCCCGGCAAGAAAAGTTACCTCGTGCCGGATTCGTGCACTGTGCACACGCTGGCGACACCGGCACAGGATGCCGTCGCGAGCCTGGAAAAACTCGCCGCGGCGCTCGGCGCCACGAGCACGCAGCCGGTGCTTCAGGTCGCACAACGGCCACAGCGCCCACTCGGCAAACTCACCGCCGCGAAAGTGTGCAAGGCCGTGGGCCATCTGCTGCCTGACAATGCAATCATCGTCGATGAAGCGATCACCTCCGGCCTGATGCTTGGCGTGATGACGGCAGGCGCGCCACGCCACGACTTCATCACGCTCACCGGCGGCGCGATCGGCCAGGGCCTGCCCAGCGCCGTCGGTGCGGCGGTTGCCTGTCCGCAGCGTCCGGTGATCGCGCTGGTCGGCGACGGCTCGGCGATGTACACGATCCAGGCGTTGTGGACGCTGGCTCGCGAACATCTGAACGTCACCGCGATCATTTTCAACAACGCTTCGTATTCGGTGTTGAACGTCGAACTCGAACGCGTCGGCGCGGATACGATCGGACCCAAGGCCAAGTCCCAACTCGACCTGCACGGCCCGGTGCTTGACTTCGCGCGGCTTGCGCAGGGCATGGGCGTGCACGCCGTGCGCGCCGAAACCACGGAAGGATTCTGCAAGGCGCTGGAGTACGCGCTCGCAAATCCCGGCCCGCACCTGATCGAAGCGGTGGTGCCGGAATCGCTCGATGGCGCCAAACGGCGCATCCTGCCGTGGATGTTGCGCGCCCTGCCCAGCTTGCCCGCGCCGCTCGCGCGTGCGCTCAAGCGCAAGATTGCGCCGTAGCAAACTCGCCGTCGACCGGCATCGAACTGTCCGCGCCGCTGCCCAAGGGCGCGGCGCCGAACCAGTGCAGGCGCTCGGCCAGCGCCGCCACGTCACCGATGATCAACATGGCCGGGGATGTCACCGCGTACCGGCGTGCCCGTTCCACGAGTTCGGCGAGGACGCCCGTGACAATTCGCTGCTCGGGCCGCGAACCGTTTTCGATCAACGCGAACGGTGTTGCGCGGTCGCGACCGTGCGCAATCAGCCGATCGCTCACGGTTTCGACCTCGCCAATACCCATGTAAACCGCAAGGGTCTGCCGGTCGGCGGCCAGCGCCGGCCAATCCAGCGCGTCGAGCGAGTCGCGGCAGTGCGCCGTGACGAAGCGCACCGACTGCGCATGGTCGCGGTGCGTGAGCGGAATCCCCGCATACGCCGCGCACGCCGTCGCCGCCGTGATGCCGGGAACGACTTCATAAGCGATCGCCTGCTCGCGCAGGAACTCGATTTCCTCGCCGCCGCGACCGAACACGAACGGATCCCCGCCCTTCAGGCGCACAACCCGCTTGCCCGAACGCGCGTAGGCCAACAACAACTCATGGATGCGATCCTGATTCGTGGCGTGCGCTCCCGCGCGCTTGCCGACGTCGATGAATTGCGCATCGCGCCGCGCCAGATCGAGAATCCGCGCATCGACCAGACGATCGTGCAGGATCACGTCGGCCTCGTTGAGCGCGCGCAGTGCATGCAGGGTGAGCAGTCCCGGATCGCCGGGGCCGGCGCCGACCAGTGCGACCGAGCCCGGCTGCTCGGACTGGCCAAGCACAAGTGCGCCTTGCAACTCCGCTTCCGCATCAGCCGGCCGTGCGCGGCGCAGCAATGCGGCAACCGGTCCGGTGATGGCCTGCGAATAAAAGCGCCGCCGCGCCGCGACATCCGGATGCCGTTCGCGAATGCGCAAGCGGTAGCGATCGAGCAAGCGCGCCAATGCTCCGACGGATTGATCCAGCAGCGCCTCGATCCTTTCACGCAGCACGCGAGCCAGCATCGGCGCGGCGCCGGCCGTGGAAATCGCGATTTGCACGGGCGCGCGGTCGATCACGGCCGGCACGTGGAAGCTCGACAGTTGTGCATCATCGACGACGTTGACCAGGATGCGTCGCGCCTGCGCCGCCAGGGCGACCGCACGATTGACACCATGATTGGCGGTGGCTGCGATCGCCAGCCATTGGCCGTCGAGAAGCTCGGGGCGGAACTCGGCTTCCTGATGGGCGACCTTTCCGGCGCGCACCAGCTCGACCAGACTCGGATGCAGATGCGGCGAAACAACGGTCACCGCCGCGCCGGCACCGAGCAGGCGCACGATCTTGCGCTGCGCGACTTCGCCACCGCCCACCACCAGGGCCGGGCGGCCGCGCAAGTCGGCAAACAGGGGATACAGGCTCATGGTAATGCACAAAGCCACGGTTCCGGCAGGCTAATCGGTCGCATCCATGTGCGGAAGTGACGCAGCATCGCATGCTTATGGCAGCATCGAATATCTGTTTGTTTGGACGTCTGGACGTCCATATCGATATGCGCTATTCTCCACCGCCCGATTCGATATCCCACTGGAGACTGCCATGAAACGCCTTACCCGCCGCTGTTGTCGCATGCACACGAATTCCCTTGACTTGGCCACCATCCATCGACGTCGACAACCTGCGGACCCGCCCACATGACCTTGCGCCAACTGCGTTACCTGATCGCCATCGCCGATTCCGGCCTCAACATCACCCTTGCCGCCGAACGCGTGCACGCCACCCAATCCGGCATCTCCAAGCAATTGAAGCAACTCGAAGACGAGCTCGGGTTTCCGGTATTCCTGCGCAAGGGCAAGAGCCTGGAACGCATCACCGCACCCGGCGCGCACATCATCGAACGCGCCCGCAGCATCCTCGCCGAAGCCGCCGACATCCGCGTGTTCGCCGCCAACCAGCGCAAGGACGCCGCCGGTCAGTTGCGTATTGCCACGACCCACACCCAGGCCCGGTTCGCGCTCCCGCCCGCGATTGCCGCGTTTCGACGCCGTTATCCCGAGGTCGACGTGCAAATCCTGCCCGCCAGCGACGCCGACGTACTCGACCGGCTCGACGGCGGCGATGCCGACACGGCGATAATCAGCAATACCGGCGCCACGCCGTCAAACGGGCTCGCGATTGCGCTATACCACTGGCAGCGCGTGATCCTCGTGCCGCGCGGACATCCGCTTGCCGCGCTCGCCCACCCGCCAAAGCTCACGGACCTGGCTCGCTACCCTCTGGTCAGTTACGAGTCCTCGCTCAGGCCCGAGTCGACTTTGCGCCACGCCTTCTCTGCCGCAGGCATCGAACCGCAGATCGCCCTGACCGCGCGCGACGCCGACCTGATCAAGACCTATGTGCGCAACGGGCTCGGCGTGGGCGTTCTGGCTGAAATGGCGATACTCGACACCGACACGGATCTGCGCGTTTTGTCAGCCGAAGGCCTGTTCCCTTCGTGCACGACCTGGCTGGTGCTGCAACGCGACCGCGTGGTGCGCGATTACACCCTGGACTTTGTCGCAACGCTCGCCCCACGATTCGACCGCCGCGACCTGCGTCGATTGCTCGATTCGGACGAAGCGCCGCGCGCGGACGCTCCATCGCATTGGCGCGATTGGGCGGGCGAACGGCTGCCCGAAGCGCGCGCCGCGTAGCCGCAGTCGATCCGGCACGTGGAAGTCGTCAGACTTCCACGTGCAGGCCGCACTCCCGCTTCAATCCGAAAAAGCGCGTGGCCTCGGCATCGCCGGCGTCGATGAGCGAGCGCGTGGTGTGCACGTCGCCGATCGAGACGTAACCCGCGTCCCACAGCGGGTGGTACGGCAACTGGTTGCGACGCAGGTAGGCGCCGACGTCGCGATCGCTCCAGTCGGCGATCGGATGGAACTTCCAACGCTCACCCTTGAGTTCGAGAAAATCAATCGCGGCGCGGCTGCGGGTCTGCGCGCGGCGCAAGCCGGTGAACCATGTGCGCGCACCCAGCTCGGCAAGCGCGCGCTGCATCGGTTCGACCTTGCGCAGGCGATTGTAGCGATCGATGCCGTCCACGCCCTGTTCCCACAGGCGCCCGTGCCGGGCTTCCATCCAGGCGATGCCGATGGCCGGACGAAACACCTTCAGGTTCAGCGCGAGGCGTTCGCTCAAGGTGTCGACGAAACGGTAGGTTTCGGCGAACAGATAGCCGGTGTCGATCAGAATCACGGGGATGTCACCCCTTTGTCGCGTCACCAGGTGCAGCATGGCCGCGGCCTGAGCGCCGAAGCTCGATGACAGCACTTGTTCGCCGGGCAGGGTTTCCAGCGCCCAGGCGACGCGCGCCTGCGCACTTTGCCTGTTGAGCCACGCATTGAGGTCGGCGCGTGCACGCAGGTCTTCGGCGGCGGCGACGAGATCGGGGGGATTCATGCGATCACCTCGGCAGCGATGGATTTGCGCGCCGGCACGACGCCGCAACGCAGGAGAAAGTCGCCGAAACGCTCGCCGGATAGGCGCTCGGCGGCATAGGCGGCGATGAGCGGTTCGAGTGCGGCGAGGATGCCGGCCTCGTCCACGTTTTCTCGGTACAGGCGGTTCAGGCGCTGGCCGCGATGATCCGCACCCAGCATCAGGTTGTAGCGGCCAGGCGCTTTGCCGACGAGTGCGATCTCGCCCAGATACGGACGCGAGCAGCCATTCGGACAGCCCGACAGGCGCAGCAGGATCGGCGCATCG
>JAFEEK010000476.1 GCA_018241165.1 Pseudomonadota bacterium | reverse complement strand
GCACCACTTCGCCGTGATAATTCGTCGGAATTCCGCCCATGTTGTAGTGCACGGTCGGCGACACCGGAATCGGCTGCTTGGTCACGTCCACGCCGGCAAAGATGCGTGCGGTTTCGGCGATGCCGGGCAGGCGTTCGTGGATGACTTCGGGACCGAGGTGCATCAGGTTCAGATACGCATGATCCTTGTGTTCACCGACGCCGCGGCCTTCGCGAACTTCCATCGTGATCGCGCGGCTGACCACGTCGCGCGAGGCCAGGTCCTTGGCGTTCGGTGCATAGCGCTCCATGAAACGCTCGCCCTTGGAATTGGTCAGGTACCCGCCCTCGCCGCGCACGCCCTCGGTGATCAGGCAGCCGGCGCCGTAGATGCCGGTGGGATGGAACTGCACGAATTCCATGTCCTCGAGCGCGAGTCCGGCGCGCAGCGCCATGCCGCCGCCGTCGCCGGTGCAGGTGTGCGCGCTGGTCGCAGTGAAATACGCGCGTCCGTAACCGCCGGTGGCAAGCACCACGGCATGTGCGCGGAACAGGTGCATCTGTCCTTCGTTCATGTCCAGCGCGAGCACGCCGCAGCAGGCGCCGTCGGCGTCGAAGATCAGATCCAGCGCGAAGTATTCGATGTAGAAACGCGCGTCGTGCTTGAGCGATTGCTGATACAGCGTGTGCAACATGGCGTGGCCGGTGCGATCGGCCGCCGCGCAGGTGCGTTGCGCCGTGCCCTTGCCGTAATTCGTGGTCATGCCGCCGAACGGACGCTGGTAGATCTTGCCCGCCTCGGTGCGCGAGAACGGCACGCCGTAGTGTTCGAGTTCGATCACCGCGGCCGGCGCGTTCTTGCACATGTACTCGATCGCGTCCTGATCGCCGAGCCAATCGCCGCCCTTGACCGTGTCGTAGAAGTGGAAACGCCAGTCGTCCTCGCCCATGTTGCCGAGCGCGGCGGCGATGCCGCCTTGCGCGGCGACCGTGTGCGAGCGCGTCGGGAACACCTTGGTGATGCATGCGGTGTTGAGTCCCTTCTCAGCCATGCCGAACGTGGCACGCAGGCCGGAACCGCCCGCGCCAACGACGACGACGTCGTATTTGTGTTCGTGGATCTTGTAGCTTTCCATGTCTTGTCCCAACTTGTCTTAGTGCGGGCCTGTCTCAATGCAGGGCGATTCGGGCGATCGCGAACAGGCACGCCACCGCGGCGAGAAACGCACCGAAGCGCACCAGAATCTGCAACGTGATTTCCTGCCAGCGCGAATGCACGTAATCCTCGATGATCACCTGCAGGCCAAGCGCACCGTGCCAGAACAGGCTGACCACCAGCGCAACCAGCAGCACTGCATGGACGGGCTCGGCGATTGCGGCGCGTACCGTGGCGTAGTCGGCATGCACCAGGCCGGCGCACAGCCATAGCAACCAAAGGCTCAGCGGCACCAGTGCCACGGCAGTTATGCGTTGCAACCACCAGTGACGCACGCCGGACTGCGCCGATCCGAGTCCGCGCACGTTCTTCAATGGTGTGCGCAAGGCGTCGTTCTGCGTCGCGCTCATGCCGCACCTCCGCTCGCGCGGGCGAAAAGACCGATCCAGACCAGCGCCGTCAGCACGACGCTGACCGCAATCACGATCCAGCCGGTGGCGAAATAACTCGGCGTGCGCGAATGATCGCGCTGCGCCGCGTCGTAGCCCATGCCGGCATCGCGGAACAAATGCTGGATACCGTTGCACAGATGGAACAGCAAGGCCCACGTCCACGCGATCAGCAACGCGACACCGAGCCCACTCGCGCAGAACCCCGCAAATGCTTCCCACGCATAGGGATCGGTCGCCGCGGCGATCAGTCCCCAGGTCAGCAACAACGCGCCCAGGCACAGGAACAATCCGGTCAGGCGATGCAATACCGACTGCCACATATTCACGCGCCAGCGGTAGATGCCCAGGTGCGGCGATAACGGTCGTGCAATTTGGTTCATGGCGTTCGTCCTAGAAGTCGATGCAACGGCCATTCTTTTCCCAATCGCCGTAGCGCGTTGGCTCCGGGCCATCGCGACCGCCGATTTCCACCGGCCGTTCGGGCGCCGGCGCAGGCTTCGCCGTGTCTTGCGCAAGTGTTGCGACGGCGGATGGATCGGGTTCTGGCTGGGTCATGTGTCGTCCTGTTGCTCATTTCGCGCGACTTGATCGGCCAATGCCGCGCCTCTACATTGACGCTTGGAAGTATAACGCTCCACGCCGCCGATGATTAGCCTGCCTGCGCAAGTGCTTGAAATATCCGGAACCGACGCCGCCGCATTCGCGCACGCGCAATTCAGCAGCGATGTGCTCGCATTGCCGGACGGACAATGGCAATGGAGCGCATGGCTGTCGCCGCAAGGACGCGTGCGCGCATTCTTTCATCTGTCGCGCCGTGCGGCCGACGACATCGTCCTGACGCTTCGCGGCGGCGATGCGGAATGGTTGCGCGCCGAGCTGTCGCGCTTCGTGTTCCGCGCAAAAGTGCAGTTGAGTGCGACGACTGGGCCCACGGCGCAGACATCGAAGTTGGACGACATCCGCGCCGGTATTCCCGAAATCGACGCCGAATTGCACGATCAATTCCTGCCGCAGTGGATCGGCCTCGACCGTCTGGGTGCGGTGAGCGTCAGCAAGGGCTGCTACCCCGGCCAGGAAATCATGGCGCGCCTGCACTTCAAGGGCGGCAACAAGCGCTCGCTGTATCGGATCGGCTCCGCCGACCCGCTTACGACAGGAGCCACGCTGCGCGATACGCAAACCGGCGAGGAAGCCGGATCTGTCTTGCAGTGTGCGCGCGCCGACTCCGATCGTTTCGAGGCGCTTGCCAGCCTGATCGATGCGAAGGCGCAAGCGCAGTTGCGTGCCGACCCGCAATCCATCGCAATTCGTCAGATCGAACATTTCGGCTGAGCCCTGGCGTATTGCGCTGCGTATCGTCTTTGCCGGGGATTCGTGCTAAGACGCGTTGACGCAGACATCGAGAAAGGGGCGATCATGCGATTGCATTGCAAATCCTCCGTGCGCGCTGCGGTGGCCGTGCTTCTGGCAAGCGTGGCGACCACGTCGCTGCAAGCCGCCGACTACACCTTCCGCATCGAACCTGCGTATCCTGCGGAGCGTACCGCCGAGATCTACGCGCCGCTGATGACCTACCTGAGCAAGGCCACCGGCCAGCATTTCACCCTGGTGACGGCGCGCAACTACCACTTCTATTGGCGCGACATCCAGAACAAGGTGAAGACCGACTTTTCCTTCGATGAGGCGCATCTGGCCGACTACCGCATCGAAAAGCAGCAGTTCGAACCGCTGGTGCATACCGCCGAGCCCACCAGCTACACCCTGGTGTCCAATATCGACATCGGCAACAAGGGCACGCAGGGCCTGGTTGGCCACACCATCGTCACGATGGGTGCGCCGAGCCTGGGTTACGCCCTGCTGCTGCAGTTCTATCCGAACCCGATATTGCAACCGGATATAGCTACGACCGCGACCTCGTGGCGCGATGCCACGGATCGGGTTTTTGCCGGCGAAGCGGATGCCGCGATGATCCCGACATCGCTCAAGGACCAATTCCCCAACCTGACTCCGGTCAAGGCCTCGCGCACGTTTCCCGGTCAATGCATTACCGCCTCGCCTGACGTGCCAGCGGACCTGCGCGCGAAGGTCAAGGATGCCCTGCTCAAGCTCGACACGGACGCGGACGCGTCCAGGCTCCTGTTCGAGCTCGGCGTAACCAGGTTCGTACCGGCCAGCGCAAAGGAGTACGCCGGCGACGAGCAGATGCTGAAAAGTTTCATCGGTTACAAATAGCTACTTCGCAGCGTTTTACACATTGGTGCAAATGCCATTTCTGCTCGCTTTGCGGCGTTGTATACATGTGCGAAAACGATGAATTCTTAACATTTGCCATTTTAAGGATTCGTTCAGGAAACGGGCCAAAATAGAGTGACAACTCGGTTCGATATGCGATAATGCGCGCCGTCGTGCATCAGGCACGGCAGGAATTCACGAACGATTTTCCGGACCAGCGTCATCTTCACGCCTTCCGGAATTGCAACAAAACGGCGCCGGCTCCACACCGGCGCTCAAGCTCAAGGCCCACGGGACGTGCGCCGCAGCGGAGACCGAACCGGTCTCTTGTATCCAACCGGCCCAGTGCGAAATGCCTGCCGGAAACAATCACCTCGGCGCTGACAACGCCGTTGGAAATACCCGCAGGGGCCGGCGCGCCGCAGAGCGCGACGCCATGCGGGCGTTTGCGAATTTGATTTTCGACGGAGATATCCGCCATGAAACTTGCCTGGATCCTGTGGCTGGCCTCGGCCTTCCACAACGGCGCGAGCGATCGCGCCTGCCTCGCCGCGACCGTTTATCTGGAGGCGCGCGGCGAGCCGGTCACCGGCCAGATGGCCGTGGCCGAAGTCGGCCTGCGCCGCCGCGACGGCGGCCAATGGGGAAGTTCGCTGTGCACGGTGCTGCGCGCGCGCGGACAATTCGCGCTGTCCACGACGAGCAAGAACTACGTCTTTGACGACACCGACGCGTGGAACGAAGCGTGGCTGATTGCCGGAGTGGCTCTGGACGTCTGGAAACTGCCGCCCGCCTGGCGGCCATCGCTGGTGCCGAACGCCGACCACTTCTATGCCGCCGGTAGCCTGCCGCTTCCTCCCGGATGGGCCAAGGGCCCGCCGCTGGCGGTGATCGGCGATCACCGCTTCTATCACGCGGATTGAAAAACCTGCTGCGTTCGGCGAAACGCTCAGCGCGGCATCAATTCCAGTCGCTGGCCGCGGATCATCACGCGGTCGCCGGGACGAAAACCCGGATTGTCGTATTGGGTCACGCGCGCCCAGCGGCCGTCATCCAGTTCGACCGAGAAACGCCATGCGTAGCCTGAGCGCAGGTTCGCGTCGTTTTGCTCGATCGCGTTGCCGGCAACCGCGCCGCCGACCACGCCTGCGGCGGTTGCCGCCGCCCGGCCGCTGCCGCGCCCGAACTGGTTGCCGATCAGGCCGCCGATGATGGCGCCGATCACCGCCCCGCCGCCGGAGCTCTGCTGGCGAATCTCGACCTGATCGATGTCGCGCAACGTGCCGCAACTATGGCAATAACGCGGACCGCTCTGCGAACCGCCCTCGTGGTACACGACTCGTTCGCGCGGCGGCGGCGCGACGCACGCGCTCAATCCGAAAACGGCGGTTGCGAACAGGATGGCTGGAACTGCTGGGTTGCGCATGATCGTCTCCTCATCTTCCGGTGGGATTCAACGCGGCAAAGCGTCATTGGTGGACGCAAGTTTCCCTTGCGCCACGTGAACCGTTGCGAAACCACGCCGCCGGGTGGCATTGTGGCATTCGAAATTGCATTCCGCCTGGCCAATCATGTTCGACCTGATCGACAGCCATTCGCACCTTGACGCCACCGAATTCGACGCGGATCGCGCGACCGTACTCGCGCGCGCGCGCGATGCCGGCGTGCGGCGCCAGATCGTTCCCGCGGTAGCCTTCGATACGTTTTCGGCACTGCGAGATTTGTGCTCAAGTGCAGGCGGCTTGTATCCGGCGTACGGCTTGCATCCGATGTTTCTGGCCGCGCACAAACCGGAGCATCTGGATGCATTGCCGGACTGGATCGCACGCGAGAAACCGGTCGCCGTCGGCGAATGCGGCCTGGACTTCTTCGTACCCGGACTCGACCCGGAAGCGCAACGGCACTATTTCCGCCGCCAGCTCGAAATTGCGCGGGATTTTTCCCTGCCCGCGATCCTGCATGCGCGTCGCGCACTTGACGAGGCCATCGCCGCGATCCGCCGCACCGGCGTGCGTTCCGGGGTCGTCCACAGCTTTTCCGGCAGCGCCGAACAGGCCGAGCAATTGTGGAAATGTGGATTCCTGCTTGGCATCGGCGGCCCCGTTACCTATCCGCGCGCCCGCCGCCTGCGCGAAATCGTCGCGACCATGCCCGTCGAATTCCTGCTCCTGGAAACCGATTCGCCGGACCAACCGCTGCATGGCCGCCAGGGCGCACGCAACGATCCGGCATTGCTTGTCGAAGTGTGTGAATGCGTGGCGACATTGCGTGGCGCCGGCATCGACGAAATCGCATCCGCAACGACGCGAAACGCCGAGCGCCTGTTCGCCCTGCCGGCGTCAGCGTGAAGGCTGCAACAACCGCTCCACCGTGCGCGTCGCGGCGACCATGCCGAACGTCGCGGTGACCTGCATCGTCGCGCCAAGCCCGCCGCCGCAATCGAGCTTGGGCGCGCGGTCATTCGTATCCGGCCGCGTCTTGCACACCGTGCCGTCGGGCTGCGGGTAGTTCACGTTCTCGCGCGAAAACACGGCCTGCACGCCGAAATAGCGTTTCGGATTGCGCGTCCAGCCGAAATCGTCGCGCAGCTTCTTGCGCACGAGGCCAAGCATCACGTCGTGCTCGGTTTTGGACAGATCGCGCGACGTAATCAGCGCCGGATCGCGACGGCCGCCGGCCGATCCGGAAACGACAATCGGAATCTTGCGCCGGCGGCAGAACACGATCATTTCCACCTTCACCCGCAGCGCGTCGCAGGCATCGATGACGGCGTCGTGGCCGGCGCCTAGAAGGTCGGCGCAATTCGCCACCGTCACGAATTGCGGCAGTACGCGAATTTGCGCCTGCGGATTGATCGCGCGCAGGCGGGCGGCAACCACATCGACCTTGGCGCGGCCGAATTCGCCATCCAGCGCGTGCGACTGGCGGTTGACGTTGGACACGCA
>JAFEEK010000475.1 GCA_018241165.1 Pseudomonadota bacterium | reverse complement strand
GCTATCCGCCTGCCCCGGCAACGCCATCGGCGCAAGATTCGGGTGCCGCGCGCGCGAAGTCCGAAGCAGCGCCCGCCATGGCGCAGGCAATGCGTCCGCTTCCCGCCCCGCAGCCCGAGGAATCGCTCGGCACCGGCCACGGCGCGCGCGAGCATTCCGACGTGCGCTACACGAAATTCGTGCGCGCCAGCGCGAATCCGGATGAAGTCGATGCGATCTGGTACGACAGCTACAGCAACCTGATGGCCCAGGGCGTGATCCCGCAACCGCGCCCGATCGCACGCCAACCGCAGCCGTTTCCGAACGGGTTCGTGCCGGATCCTGCGGGATGACAGGCGGACTGCCAAGTCCTTCACATGCCATTGGCGCGCGTTGGGAATACACTGGCGCATGAGTTGGCTAGGGAGAGTGCCGTCATGCGCCACTTCATTTGCTGCCTGTTGTTGCTGTTGCCGTTGTCCGCCCACGCGGCTTTTCTCGATTGCGTGTTTTTCGATGGCTTCGAGAATCCCGGTACGACCAACGCCGCGCAGCTCGCAGCGCTCGAGGTTCACAACTGTGCGCGCAAGACGGTCGATCCCGCAGCCAGCTCGCCGATAGCGCAAATGACCTGGAATACGACGGTCGCCAGCGCTGCGCAGACCTGGGCGAACGGGTGCAATTACGCACATGGCGGCCTCAACGGCTACGGGCAAAATATCTACGCCGGCGCCAGCACCGATCCGAATTATCAAGCCACCCTTGCCGATGCGTCCCTTGCGTGGGTGGGCGAACAGCCGTACTACAACTATGCTGCCAATACCTGCAACACGGCCAATCCGCCCAATGCCGCCCGAACCTGCGGTCACTACACTCAGGCTGTATGGAACGCGACGACGCAATTGGGTTGCGGCTTGAAATATTGCACGACGAATACGCCGTTCGGCCCGAATTTTCCGAACTGGTATTTCATCGTTTGCGATTACAATCCAGCCGGAAACAACGGTGGGCGGCCGTACTGATCACTCCCGCATCAACGTCGATTTGCCGAACAGGCTTTCGACCAGGTCGACGGCGAGCTTGGCGGTCTTGTTGCGTTCGTCGAGCGCGGGATTGAGTTCGACGATGTCGAGGGAACCCAGGCGACCGCTGTCGGCGATCATCTCCATGACCAGTTGCGCCTCGCGGTAATTCGGCCCGCCGGGCACCGTGGTGCCGACGCCCGGCGCGATGTCGGGATCGAGAAAGTCCACGTCGAAGCTGACGTGCAGGTGCGTATCGGCGTCCATGTCGGCGAGCGCGGCTTCCATGGTGCGGCGCATGCCGACTTCGTCGATGTGACGCATGTCGAACACGCTCAGGCCCTGGTCGTGGACGAGGCGTTTTTCGTCGGCATCGACCGAACGGATGCCGATCTGGCGAATCCAGCCCGCCTCGATCGCCGGCGCCGCGCCGCCGAGTTCGGTCAGCTCGCGCGGGCCCAGGCCGCACAGGCAGGCCACCGGCATGCCGTGGATGTTTCCGGACGGCGTGATCTTCGAAGTATTGAAATCGGCATGGGCGTCCAGCCACAGCACGCGCAGCTGCTTGCCGTGCGCGCGACAATGATTGGCAACCGCGCTGATCGAGCCGATCGCAAGGCAATGATCGCCGCCGAGCAGGATCGGCAGCCGTTTGTGCTCGAGTTCGGCGGCAACCGCGTGCAGTACTTCGCGGTTCCATTCCACGACCTGCGACAGGTGCCGGTAACCGGCGCTCGGCGGCAGCCACGGATTGAGCGGGCCGAACACGTTGCCGCGATCGGCGACGTCGAGTCCGCGCGCTACCAGCGCTTCGGCGATGCCGGCCACGCGCAAGGCCTCCGGGCCCATGCTTGCGCCGCGGTCGCTGGCGCCGATGTCGGTCGGCGCGCCGATCAGGGAAACGGATGGAAAATGTTGCATGCGGAAGTCGATGTGTTGCGGAACGCGTAGGATAGCGGGTACGCATACATGCTGCATCCGGCTGCGCTAGACTGCGCTTCCGGCTTTTCCGGTTAATGCAGGAGATCGACCTTGAGCGGACTCGTAGACAGCGTGCTTTCCAACCTCGGCCCCGGCCAGATCGGCGCGATCGCCGCGCAGCTCGGCGTGGATCCCGCGCAGGCGCAATCGGCGATCGAACATGCGGTGCCGGCAATCGTCGGCGGCATGGCCCGCAACGCAAGCACGGCGGACGGCGCAAGCGCGCTGAACGATGCACTCGGCGCGCACGGCGGCGACTTGTCCGGGATTCTGGGCAGCGTACTGGGCGGCGGCTCGGGTTCCGGTATCGGCGGCGCGATCCTTGGCCATGTCTTTGGCGGCAATCAGGGTGCGGTGAACCAGAGCCTTGGCCAGGCCACCGGCATGAACTCGCAAAATGCAGGGCAGTTGATGGCGATCCTGGCGCCGATCGTGATGGGAGCATTGGCCAACCACGCGCAAGGCCAGAACGTCGGCGCCGGCGGCCTGGGCGGAATGCTCGCGCAGGAAGTGCAGCAGGTGCAACAGCAAGGCGGCTCGGCCGGCGGCCTGCTCAATTCGGTGCTGGGCGCCGGCGGCGGCAATCTTTCCGGAATGCTGGGCGGGCTGCTCAACGCATTCACGAAGCGCTGATTTTTTGACGGCGGTCACGCATATGCGTGGCCGTCGTGCGGAGAATGCACGCATGCGGGGAATCCTGATTGGGTTGTTGGCACTGCTTGCGTTCGCGCCTTGCGCGCGCGCGACGACTTTCATCGTCAACGTGGGCGGCGGCGCTGGCCTGGTGTTTTCACCGCAGACGGTGACGATCCAGCCCGGCGACAAAGTCACCTTCATCAACAAGGGTGGCTATCACAATGTGGTTGCCGACAACGGCTCGTTCCGCTGCGCCCAGGGCTGCGACGGCGATGGCCACGGCGGCAGCGGCAATGCGAGCCGAAACAACTGGATCGCCAACCTCACATTCACCCAGCCCGGCACGATCGGCTATTTCTGCGAGGTCCACGGCAGTCCGGGCAACGGCATGTTCGGCACCATCGTCGTGGCGGCGCCGCAGCCGCCGACCGCGGCACCCGGCCTGCGCGGCATGTTTGCACTGCTGCTCGCCGGCGTGCTGGTGTTGCTTGCAGGGCTGCGCCTCAGACGAAACCGAGATATTTCGTCGTGAAGTTGGCGAGGCTCGGAAATACCGTGGCGATATCGGTGTCGCTGACGCCGAACCAGCGCGCCAGCGTCGCCGCGTACTGTTCCACCGACGTCGTCGGGATCATGCGGCCGTAGCCATCGCCGGAATCGTTCAGGTTCTGCGAGTAGCCGGTGATGGAATCGTCCACATTCGGATTGGCCAGACTCGGCATCACCAGCCCGAACTTGGCTGAAGCGCCGGAAAAACCGCAGCCGTTGCCGTAGAACTTTCCGCCATTCACCGCGCCGCCGACGACGAAATGATGCGAACCCCAACCGTGGTCGGTGCCGCCGTCGTTGCTGGTCATGGTGCGGCCGAAATCCGAGCAGGTGAAGGCCGTCGCCTTGCCGGCGAGCCCGACGCTGTTGAGCGCGTTGTAGAAACCGGCCAGCGAGCGCGACAGCAGCGGCAGAGTGTCGCCGTGCGAAGCGAGCTCGTCGCTGTGCGAGTCGTATCCGCCGGTGCTCACGAAGAACACCTGGCGCGACAAACCGGTATAGCCTGGAACGTTGTTGTTGGCGGCCCAGATGAGTTTCGCCACGGTCTGCAACTGCGTATCCAGATCGCCGCCGGTCGACAGCGCATCCGGAAACTGGTCGTGCGCGTTGAATGCCGGCGCGCCGCTCAGCGCCCCGTTGATGATGCCGGCGGTAGCGATCGAATGATTCATCGAATTGGCGAAGGCGCGCTCGAGCACGTTCGCCTGTGCGTTCGCCGCCTGCAAGTTGCAGAACGCGGCCACCGCGCCCGGATCGTAGGCGCCGGTCGGATCACACAGCCCGGAGCCATTGCCGGCATTGTTGTTGCCCAGGAAATTGACCGTGGTCGCGCTGTCCGAACCCATGTCGTAGGCGTTCACGTCCTGTCCGCGCGTGTAGATGTCGCCGCCATTCACGGCAAGCAGGATCGGGATGCCGGGCGCGTTGACCCCGGCAACCATGTCGGCCAGGCGCCCGCCCCAACCCGTCACCGGCAAGTTGCTCGGCGGCGAGGATTGCCAATAGTTGGATTGGTCGGAGTGCGAAAACAGTTGCGGCGGCAGCGGGTAAGCGTCGCCCTGATACTGGGCTTGCGTGGTCGGCTGCACCAGTGTTCCCGTGTTGGCGACCACGGCCGCACGCCCAGCATTGAACACGCTGGCCAGGTCTGCGCTGAGGTTGCCAGGCCCGGTACCCGTGGCGGATATTTTTTGCGGCGCCATGACCGGATTGAGCGCGTACTGGTTGCCATCGCCCGGACTACCCGCGCCACTGGTCGGCGCATTGAGAACCGTGACGCCGGTCATCTG
>JAFEEK010000474.1 GCA_018241165.1 Pseudomonadota bacterium | reverse complement strand
TCGACGTCAACGAATGGAATGGCCGGCTATCGCTGCAATTGCTGATCCGGCATCTGGAGGCCGCATGAATTCGCCATTGTCCGACCGAGTATTCCGGATTCGCGACAACACTCCGGTTCTGATTCTTGCCGCCGGGTTGTTCGCCGTGCACCTGTTGTGCAATTGGCGTTACGGCTTCCACCGTGACGAGTTGCAGGTGCTCGACGATGCGCGCCACCTGGCGTGGGGATATGTCGCCTATCCGCCGCTGACGCCGTTCCTCGCGCGCATCGAGCTGCTTCTGTTCGGAACCTCGCTGACCGGATTCCGGTTTTTTTCCGCGTTAGCTCAGTCTGCGGCAGTGATTTTTGCAGCGGCAATCGCGGGTGAACTGGGAGGAAATCGCCGGGCACGAATCATCGCAGCCATTGCGACGGCCGTGATGCCATTCAGCATGCTGGCCGGCTCGGAATTCATGTACGTGTCGTTCGATTTCCTGTGGTGGGTGTTGCTGGCCTGGCTGGTGTTGCGCCTGATCAACAGCTCCAATCCACGCTGGTGGCTGGCGATCGGCGCAGTGATCGGTCTCGGAATGCTCACGCGTTACACCATTGGTTTCGCTGTCGCCGGCCTTGTTGCCGGAGTGCTCGCCACTTCCTTGCGCGCGCAACTGCGCAGCCCGTGGCTGTGGGCGGGCGTGGCACTTTCATTGCTGCTTTTCCTGCCGAATTTCCTGTGGCAGTTGCACCACGATTTCGTGTATCTGGATTTCGTCCATCACATCCATGAGCGTGACATCCGCTGGGGACGCACCAACGGCTATTTTCCGGACCAGCTTTATGGAAATGCCAGCCTGTTCACCTTGCCGTTGTGGATCGCGGGGCTGTGGTTCGTGACGTTCGGGCGCGATGGCGCGCGCTACCGGATCGTGGCCTTGCTGTATCTGGTGCCACTGGTTTTGTTTGCAGTAGCGCGCGGCCGCGGTTACTACCTGGCGCCGGCATATCCGATGTTGCTGGCCTCCGGCGCGGTCGCCTGTGGGCGTTGGTTCGCTGCCATGCGTTCGCTGCCTTCGCGCACAATGTACGCGACGCAGTGGCTGTTGCTCGTGCTTGCGGGCGTCACCAGCGCAGCGATTGGGCTGCCGCTGGCGCCCGTCGATTCCATCGGCTGGCGCATCAGCCGGGCCGCACACGACAATTTTGCCGAACAGATCGGCTGGCAGGAATTCGTGCAGCATGTCGCGAAGATCTACCATTCCTTGCCCGCCGGCGAACGCGCGCGTACGGCGATTCTGGCCAACAATTACGGGGAAGCCGGAGCGATCGATTTGTATGGCCCGGCGCTTGGACTGCCACAGGCGATAAGTCGCACGAATTCCTACTGGTATCGCGGCTATGGTGATCCCCCGCCGCTGACAGTCATCGAACTTGGCAGTACGGCGGAAGGTGAAAAGGATTCCGTGGCGAAGTGCACCTCCTACGGTCGCTTCCGCAACAGTGAGGACGTGGACAATGAAGAGTCGGCTTCCGGATACGAAATCTTCGTCTGCCGCGATATCCCGCCGAAATGGAATGAAATCTGGGGTGCCAAGCCACGCTTTGGCTGATACCACGCGGTTTCGATTTGCTAGAATGCGGCGCTTTCCACCTCATTTCGCGCCATGATCGAAACCAACCCGATTGCCCACCGTATCGCCGACCTTTCTGGCCGACTCGCGTCGTTACGGGGGTATCTTTGACTACGACGCCAAGCGCGAGCGCCTGGAAGAAGTAAGCCGCGAACTGGAAAATCCCAACATCTGGGACAACCCCGAGCGCGCGCAACAGCTCGGCCGCGAACGCGCCCAGCTCGACAAGATCGTCAACGGAATCCGCGACCTGACCGACGGGCTGAACGGCGCCGACGAATTGCTCCAACTCGCCATCGCGGAAAGCGATGACGGCACTGCACAGGCGGTGTCCGATGACGTGGATTCGCTGGCGACGAAGGTCGAAACGCTGGAATTCCAGCGCATGTTCTCCGGCAAGATGGATTCGCACAACGCGTTCGTCGACGTGCAGGCCGGCGCCGGCGGCACCGAAGCGCAGGACTGGGCCGAGATCCTGCTGCGCATGTACCTGCGCTGGGCCGAGGCGCGCGGCTGGAAAACCGAGCTGCTGGAAGTCTCCGCGGGCGAAGTGGCGGGCATCAAGAGCGCCACGTTCCGCGTCGAGGGCGATTACGCCTACGGTTGGCTCAAGACCGAGATCGGCGTGCATCGGCTGGTGCGCAAATCGCCGTTCGATTCGGACAACCGTCGGCATACGTCGTTTTCGTCGATCTTCGTCTCGCCGGAAGTCGATGACGAAATCGACATCGATATCAATCCGGCGGACCTGAAGACCGATGTGTATCGATCCTCCGGCGCCGGTGGCCAGCACGTCAACAAGACCGAATCCGCGGTGCGCATCACGCATGTGCCCAGCGGCATTGTCGTTGCCTGCCAGACCGAGCGCAGCCAGCACGCGAACCGCGATCGCGCGATGAAGATGTTGAAAGCCAAGTTGTACGAGATGGAAATCCAGAAGCGCAACGCCGAAAAGGACAAGCTCGAAGCGACGAAATCCGACATCGGCTGGGGCAGCCAGATCCGCAACTATGTGCTCGACCAATCGCGGATCAAGGATCTGCGTACCGGCATCGAACGCACGGATACGCAGAAGGTGCTCGATGGCGATCTGGATGGATTCATCGAAGCGAGTCTCAAGGCCGGCCTTGAAGCGGGTGCCAAGCGTATCGACGCATAACGGGAAAGCGAAATGACGGACGACAATCTGCCGCAAGACGAAAACAAACTCATCGCAGAACGGCGTGAAAAGCTGCACGCGTTGCGCGGGCAGGGCATCGCGTTTCCGAACGATTTCCATCCGGATACGTTTGCCGGAGATTTGCAGCGCGAATTCGACGGCAAGGATGCAGCAGCCGTCGAAGCCACCGCACGTCGCGTCAAGGTGGCCGGCCGCATGCTGCTCAAGCGCGGGCAGGGCAAGGTCAGCTTCGTGCAGATCCAGGACATGAGCGGGCGCATCCAGTTGTTCGTCCAGGCCAACGCCGTCGGCGATGTCTACGAGGCGTTCAAGGGTTGGGATGTCGGCGATATCGTCGGCGCCGAAGGCCCGCTGATGCGCACCAAGACCGGCGAGCTGTCGGTCAAGGTCGAATCCCTGCGCCTGCTGACCAAATCATTGCGTCCGCTGCCGGACAAGTGGCACGGCCTCGCCGATGTCGAGCAGCGCTATCGCCAGCGCTATGTCGACCTGATCGTCACGCCAGAGGCTCGGCGCGCGTTCGAGTTGCGCTCGCGCGCAATTGGCTTTATCCGCCAATGGATGGAAGCCGCGCCACGGCGCTTCATGGAAGTGGAAACGCCGATGATGCACGTCATTCCCGGCGGCGCCACGGCGCGGCCGTTCAAGACCCATCACAACGCGCTGGATATCGATCTGTACCTGCGCGTCGCGCCGGAGTTGTACCTCAAGCGCCTGGTGGTCGGCGGTTTCGAGCGCGTGTACGAGATCAACCGCAACTTCCGCAACGAGGGCGTGTCGACGCGGCACAACCCCGAGTTCACCATGCTCGAGTCGTATCAGGCCTATGCCACTTACGTCGAGGTCATGGACATGACCGAAGGCATGATCCGAGATACCGCCAGGGCCACGCTCGGCAAGACCGCGCTGACGTGGGAAGGCCGCGACATCGACGTGGGTGCGCCGTTCCGGCGCTGGCGCATGGATGATGCCGTGCTCGAACACAATCCGGAAATCCGCCGCGAGGAAATCCGCGACGTGACCGCGCTGCGCGCGCACTGCGCACGCCTGAAGGTTCCGGTCAAGCCGGGGCAGGGCTGGGGCAAGCTGGTGTTCTCGATCTTCGAGCACACCGTCGAGCACACCCTGATCCAGCCGACCTTCATCACCGCGCATCCGACCGAAGTTTCGCCGCTGGCGCGCGCGAACGACGCCGATCCGCAAGTCACCGACCGCTTCGAGCTGTTTATCGGCGGCAAGGAAATCGCCAATGGATTCTCCGAGCTGAACGACCCGGAAGACCAGGCCGCACGCTTCCGCGCCCAGGTCGAAGCCAAGGACTCGGGCGACGACGAGGCCATGCATTTCGACGCCGACTACATCCGCGCACTGGAAGTCGGCCTGCCGCCGACCGGCGGCCTTGGCGTCGGCATTGACCGGCTGGTGATGCTGCTGGCCGATGCAGCGTCGATCCGGGACGTGTTGCTATTTCCCTACATGCGTCCGGAAGGCTGAAATCAAGCTATTTTCCGCTCTGCCGGGCAATTGTGATAGGCTCGGGCAACCAGCGGAGACGGCCTGACGTGAACGTCCTCATCGTCGACGATCAGCAATCGGCCCGCACCATGATGCGGCGCGCGGTCCATGAGATCACGCCGGACATCCGCGTCACCGACTTCGAAGACCCGATCGAAGCCTTGGGTTGGTCCGAACGCAACAAGATCGATCTGCTGCTGCTCGACTACCGCATGCCCGGCATGGACGGACTCGAGTTTGCCCGCCAGTTCCGGCGCCCGCTGGTCAAGCGCGACGTGCCGATCGTACTGATCAGCGTGGTCGGCGACGAGCCGATCCGCAAGGCGGCGCTTGAAGCGGGCGTCATCGATTTCCTGGTCAAGCCGGTGCGGATACACGAATTGCGCTTGCGCTGTCACAACCTGCTGGCGCTGCGCCGGCAAGGCGAAACGGTGAAGGAACGCGCGCATTCGCTCGAGCGCCAGGTTTTGGAAGGCTTGCGCGAAGTGGAAGAACGCGAACGCGAGATGCTGTACCGGCTTGCGCGCGCAATCGAATTCCGCGATTTCGGCACCGGCGCGCATCTGGTGCGCATGGCCCGTTTTGCCGGACTCATCGCCGAAGGCATGTACATGTCCGATCACGAAGTGCGCATGCTCGAGCTGGCGGCGCCCTTGCACGACATCGGCAAGATCGGCGTGCCGGATGCAATCCTGCTCAAGCGCGGCCACTTGAGCGACGAAGAGACGGCGGTGATGCGCAAGCATCCGCAAATCGGCTACGAGATCCTGCGCGACAGCCAGAGCCGCTTCGTGCAGCTCGGGGCCACGGTCGCGTTGCGCCATCACGAGCGCTGGGATGGCAGCGGCTACCCGGATGGCTTGAGCGGCGCGGAGATTCCCGTTTCCGCGCGAATTGTCGCCGTCGCGGACGTGTTCGATGCGTTGATCTCCGAACGCCCCTACAAGCCGGCATGGCCGCATGAACAAGCAGTTGCCCATGTGCAGCAATTCAGCGGGACGTTGTTCGATCCGGCTTGCGTCGAAGCACTGTTCCGCGACATGCACCAGGTGCGCATGATCGAACAGATCAGGCTGACGCCGCTGCCGCAACTGGAATCCTGACGCGTTCCCGGCCATGCGCGCGCTGTGGCACAAACTGCAATCCCGTTTCCTCCAGCGGAAGGATAGCGAACACGAACAGGCGTTGGTGCGCCTGGTCATCGCCATGCTCATCCTGGCTTACCTGTTCGGCGAATTTGCCGTGACGTCGGTGAGCGCGCGCGAAAGCGGCCTGCTTTGGGCATGTTGTGTGCTTTTGCTGGAAACGATGCTGGGGTTAGGCCTGGTGCTGGCCATCGCGATTCGTCCGGCGCCGAGCAATACACGACGCATCATCGGGATGATCGCAGACTACGCGACGCTCGCAGCGATGATGCTGCTCTACGACCGCGCACTGGCGCCTTTGTACATCGTGTTCCTCTGGGTCACCGTCGGCAATGGCCTGCGTTATGGGCCGCAATTCCTGGCAGCGGCCACCACGCTGGCATTCGCCGCCTTCACCCTTGTAATCGCCAACAGCGCCTACTGGGCATTGAATCGTCCGCTGGCCCTGGGTTTGCTCGCCGGCATCATTGCGATACCGGCCTACCTGTCGACCCTGCTGCGCGAACTGACTCGCGCCAGCAACGAGGCGCGCCGTGCCAATGCCGCAAAGAGCCGTTTCCTGGCCAACATGAGCCACGAGTTCCGCACGCCGCTCAACGGCATCGTCGGCATGTCGGAGCTGCTGGTGACGACAAAGCTTTCGTCCGAGCAACGCGAATGCGCCGAAGTGATCCAGACTTCGTCGCGCACGCTGCTTGGCCTGATCGAGGATGTGCTGGATATATCCGCGATCGAGGCCGGCAAGTTGCATCGCGTGGACGCGCCGTTCGGTCTGCGCCAGCTTGTGCACGGGGTTCGCGTTATCCTGCAACCGGTTGCGAATGCGAAATTCATCGGCCTTGATATTGCGATTGCCGACACCGTGCCCGACGAGCTGATCGGCGACTCGCAACACCTGCGCCAGATACTGGTGAATTTATTGGGCAACGCGGTCAAGTTCACCGAGCACGGGCGCGTGTGGATGGAGGTTTCGACGCAGCCTGCCACCGGCGCCGGAACGTGCCTGTGCTTCTCGATCCGCGATACCGGTATCGGCATGCCGGCCGAGACCCAGCAGCGGATTTTCCGACCGTTCGAACAGGGCGATTCCAGCCAGTCGCGCCGTTTCGGCGGTACCGGCCTGGGTACCACGATCGCCAAGTCCCTCACCGAGCTTCTGGGTGGACGCATCGGATTCGAAAGCGAGGAGGGCGCGGGTTCGCATTTCTGGCTGGAGCTGCCCTTTGCGCTTCAGCCTGTCGCAGAGCCTGCGCAACCCGGCCTCGCCGCTGCACCGAACGTCATCGCATTCGACGACCCCTTCGTCCGTCATCGCGCGCGTGTGCGCCCGATGCGCCTGTTGCTGGGCGACGATCAACCAGCGAACCTTTTGGTCCTGCAGCGATTGCTGGAAAAGGCCGGACACAGCACGCAACTTGCCCACAACGGCGAAGAAGTGCTGATGGCGATGGAAAACGCGGCATTCGATGCCGTCATCATCGACTTGCACATGCCCGCGATCAGCGGGCTCGATGTCATCAAGCAGGCACGCGTCATGGAAGCCGGCGGGCCGCGCACTGCGTTCATCGTGCTCAGCGCCGACGCCACCATCGACGCGATCCGCTCCAGTCAGGCGGCTGGCGCCAGCGCATTCCTGACCAAGCCGGTGGCGGCGCATTCGCTGCTCGACGCGCTCGCCGATGCCGCAGGCGGCAATGCGCAAACGATTTCCGAGCCGTATTCCGGGTCGATCCAGCGCCAGGCGGAATTGATCTCGCGCGCCACACTTGAGGAATTGGGCGACATCAAGCTCGACAAGGATTTCATGCAGTTGTTCGCAAGCGAGTGCATGCGCGACGCGGCCAAGTGCATATGCGACCTCGACGTGCACGGCGCGGGCGGCGACTGGGACCGGTACCGCGATGCCTGCCATGCGCTCAAGGGCGTGGCCGCGAACGTAGGCGCCACGAAACTGGCAGCATCCGCGTCGGATGCGATGAGGCTGCCGAACTGGCAATTGACGCGCGAATGGCGCAGCCGCGCAAAGAACTTGCGCGAGCAACTCGATGCCACCCGCACCGCCCTGCAGCAGGCATTGCACGACCTCGCTGCCGGGAAGGGCAGCGAAGAATCGAGCAACTGACGATTATCCTGCGTTAGCCATCGGGATCGGCGCTTCGACGTCGAGATTCGGTTTTTGCGGACGGCGCAATTGCGCGCGCACCAGGCGTTCCATCGTGCGCAGCGATTTGTCGCCCAACTGCAACGCCGTATCTACCCAGATTTCGGTCACTGTCATCAACTCTTCGAAGCTGACCGGATGACAGGCCGTTTGCACGCGATCCATCGCCAGGCGCGCATGGCCGATGCGCCGGTTGCGCGCGATCAGGTCGTGCACCGCGGCCACGCCCTCGCCACGCGGAACCAGGATATCGACGACTCCCATCTTGTGCAGCTCGTCGCTCGAATAGATGTTGCCATCGAGCATCATGCGCTCGGCCTGCGTGGGCGAGATGCGCTTGCGCAGGAACGAGTACGCGCCCATGCCGGGGAACAGGTCGAACAGAACCTCGGGGAAGCCCATGCCAACGCCGCTCTCGGCCACGATGGTCTGGCAGCACAGCGCCGATTCGAAACCGCCGCCGAGCGCGTCGCCTTGCACCAGTGCAATGGTGTGGGCGTCTTCGTTCAGATGCCGGTAGAAGCCATAGGCGACTTCCACGCATTGGCGCGCGTACGCCATCAGCCGGTTGCGATCGCTGGCGCGAATCAGGCGGCAAAACAGTTCCAGGTCGCCGCCCAGGTTGAACACGTCCGCCGCGGATGCGAGCACGACATGCTGGAGCACGCGCGGATTGGCCGCGTTGCGCAATGGCCGCCGCAGCGCTTCGGCCGTACGCAACTGGAATTCACGAAGTTCCTTGAGCAAGACCGTCGAGAAGCACGGGCGATAGGCGCTGTCGTGCGGATAACGCCGCACATGCATCTGGCACCAATAGGCGCCATTTGATGCGTCTTCCCAGGCGTTCAGCGTGCTGTAGTGCGAGTCGTTGTGGATCGCGTCGAAGGCAGGCATAAGTACCCCTTGTGGACAGGTTTGCCGCGCAGTGGACCGCCTGCATGCGTGGCCGGTTGCCCATGCCCCTGTGCACGATCGAGCGCAGTGAGTGTAGCACTGCGATTGGCGTCGGGTAGTATCATGGCGCGGCGCGTTTGTCCGGACGTTTATCCGGCCGAATGGCCGCCTTCGGCAGAACCATTGCTTGGGCCTGTGCCCACAGCGCTGTTCGCCTGAGCGAGTAGGTAAAGGTAGAATCCGGTCGTTGGATCAGGGGATTGTTGCATGACACATCAACGCAGCGGCAGCGGTTCAAGGCCGGCGCGAATGCGAATTCGTTCCGCCGCGATGATGATTCGCGGCGCGGATGCATGGTCTACGGAAATCGCCGATATCTCGGCAACGGGAGTTTTGCTCGTGCGTCCGGAAAGCTGGCAGGGAAAGCCCGGCGACTTGTATGCGCTGGACATGATCGTCGGCGAGGAACTCAACATCCACGTCGAAGCGACCGTGGCGCGCATCACCACGAATCACCTGGGTTTTGCCTACGCGCGCATTCCGCCGGACAAGGAAGTTCCGCTTTGGAACCTGCTTGGCGGGTATGCGGACAAACTCGAACCGTTCGACGACTAGCCGGAAGGTTTTGCCGGATCGCGCAATTCGCGGCGCAGGATCTTGCCGACATTCGACTTTGGCAATGCGTCGCGGAACTCGATGACCTTCGGCAACTTGTAGCCGGTCAGGTTTTCCCTGGCATACGCGCGGATCGTCTCCGCGGTCAGGTTCGGGTCCTTGCGTACCACGACGATCTTCACCGCCTCGCCGGATTTTTCGTCGGGTATGCCGACCGCGGCCGCTTCAAGCACGCCCGGACACTGGGCGATGACGTCTTCGATCTCGTTCGGGTATACATTGAACCCCGACACCAGGATCATGTCCTTCTTGCGGTCGACGATGTAGAAATAGCCATTGTCGTCCATGCGCGCCACGTCGCCGGTGTACAGCCAACCGTCGTCATCGAGGACCTTGGCGGTTTCGTCGGGACGTTGCCAGTAACCCTTCATGACTTGCGGGCCGCGCACGCACAGCTCGCCGACCTGGCCTTCGGGCAACACTTTCTTGTCGTCATCGCGGATGGTTACGTCGGTCGATGGAATCGGCATGCCGATCGAGCCGTTGTACTCGGGCAGGTCCAGCGGATTCATGCATGCGGCCGGCGATGTTTCGGTCAATCCGTACGCTTCGACCAGGGTGCAGCCGGTAACTTTTTTCCAGCGTTCGGCGACGCTGCGTTGCACCGCCGTGCCGCCGCCGAGGGTCAGGTGCAAGGCCGAGAAATCCACCTTGTCGAATCCGGGCGTATTGAGCAGGCCGTTGAACAGCGTGTTGACGCCGGTGATCGCGGTCATGCGGATGCCGCGCAGGATCTTGACGAAGCCGGGCATGTCGCGCGGGTTGGTGACGAGATGGTTCAGCCCGCCGAACTTCATGAACACGAGGCAGTTCGCGGTCAGCGCGAAGATATGGTAGAGCGGGATCGCGGTGACGATGACTTCTTCGCCTTCGCGAACGTCGCGGTCGATCCAGGCCGAAGCTTGCTGCATGTTGGCGACGAGGTTGCCGTGCGTGAGCATGGCACCCTTGGCCACGCCGGTGGTGCCGCCCGTGTATTGCAAAAACGCGATGTCGGCATGGCCGATGTCGATCTTCGGCGGCGTCGAGCGCGCGCCGCGCGCAAGCACGGTATTGAAGCGCACGGCGTGATCGATGCGATACGCCGGTACCATCTTCTTGATGTGCTTGAGCGCGAAATTGACCAGTACGGATTTTGGCGCCGCGAGCAAATCGCCGATACCGGTGGTGATCACGTGCCGGACCGGCGTATCGTGCAGCACTTCGGCCAGCGTGGCGGCGAAGTTGTCGAGCACCACGATCGCGCTGACGCCGGCGTCGTGCAGCTGATGGCGCAACTCGCGCGCGGTGTACAGCGGATTGGTGTTGACCACGGTCAGGCCGGCGCGCAGCACGCCGAAGATCGCGACCGGATATTGCAGGACGTTCGGCAGCATGATCGCGATGCGGTCGCCGCGCGCGAGCTTGAGGTCGTTGAGCAGGTAAGCCGCGAATCGGCGGCTGAGCCGGTCGATATCGGCATAGGTCAGCGTGCGTCCCATGTTCGCAAACGCCGGTCGGTGGGCGAAGCGATCGCAGGCGGTTTCCAGTACCTGGGCGATGGAACGGAACTGGTCGATGTCGATTTGCGCGGGCACGCCCGCCGGATAGTGCGCCAACCAGGGCCGTTCTTGATTGTTCATTGCGCGCAATTTCCCAGTGTCGATGATGGCCGGATTTGACCATGCTCGCCCGAGTCCGGCAAGCTGCACTGCGGGGAATTCGACAAGGGCGCAGCATGCACGGCATGAAACGGGTGTGTCTCATCCTGGCGTTGCTTGCCATCGCCTGTTGCCATCGCACTCCGGATGAGCAACGCATCCGCGACGCCGTCGTCGCAATGCAGGCTGCGCTGGAAGCGCGCGATCCGCGATCCTTCATCGATCATGTCAGCGCCGATTTCATCGGCAACGATGGCCAGGTCGATCGCGAGGGCCTGCACAACCTGTTGCGCGCGCAAGTGCTGCGCAACGAATCCATCGGCGTGACCCTGGGGCCCATCGACGTCGAGCTGCAAGGCGATCGCGCGACCGTGCACGCCACCGCCACTTTCACCGGCGGCTCGGGCGGATGGCTGCCCGAGCGCGGTTCGATTTACTCGATTACCAGTGGTTGGAAACGCGAGGGTCCCGATTGGAAGTGTTACAACGCCAACTGGCAGCAAAAACTCTAGGCGGCCTTCGCGCCCGCAAGCTGGCGCAGCACGTACGGCAGGATCCCGCCGTGGCGGTAGTACTCGACTTCCTTCGGCGTAAGCAGGAGTACGCGCGCCTTGAATTTCTTCTCGCCCGCCGAACCCTTGGCGACGATGTCGACTTCCTTTGCTTCGGCGTCATTCAGGCCGGCGATGTCGAAGACTTCATCGCCCTTGAGACCCAGTGACTGCGCGTTCTGGCCATCGCGGAACTGCAACGGCAACACGCCCATGCCGACCAGGTTGGAACGGTGGATGCGTTCGAAACTCTCGGCGATCACTGCCTTGACACCCAGCAGCAAGGTGCCCTTGGCCGCCCAGTCGCGCGAGGAGCCGGTGCCGTATTCCTTGCCGGCGATCACGACCAGCGACACGTTTTCCTTCTTGTACAGAATGGCAGCGTCATAGATCGGCAATTTTGCGCCATCCGGATAGTGCAAGGTATTGCCGCCTTCCTCGCCGCCGAGCATCAGGTTCTTGATGCGGATGTTGGCAAACGTGCCGCGGACCATCACGTCGTCGTTGCCGCGGCGCGATCCGTAGGAATTGAAATCGGCCTTGGTGACGCCGCGACCTTGCAGGAACTGGCCGGCGGGCGAGGTGGCCTTGATGCTGCCGGCCGGGGATATGTGATCGGTCGTGATCGAATCGCCGAACAGTCCCAGGCAGCGCGCGCCGCGGATATCGGCGATGCGCGACGGCTGCATGGTCATGGCGTCGAAGTAGGGCGGGTTCTTGATGTAGGTGGACTTCGCGTCCCAGCCGTAGCGTTCGCCCTGCGGCGCGTCGATGCCGTTCCAGCGGTCGTCGCCCTTGAACACGTCGGCGTAACTGTGGCGGAACATGTCGGGGCCGATCGTGCGTGCGACGAGGTCGCCGATTTCCTTGTTCGACGGCCAGATGTCCTTCAGGTACACCGGCTTGCCATCGCTGCCCTTGCCGAGCGGCTCGCGGCTGAGGTCGATATCGATCGTGCCGGCGATCGCGAACGCGACGACCAGCGGCGGCGACGCAAGGTAATTCATCTTCACTTCGGAATGGATGCGGCCCTCGAAGTTGCGGTTGCCGGACAGCACCGACGCAACCGCATAATCGTTGTCGACGATGCGCTTGCTGATGTCTTCGGGCAAGGGGCCCGAGTTGCCGATGCAGGTCGTGCAGCCATAGCCGACAAGGAAGAAACCCATGGCCTGCAGGTCCTTCATCAGGCCGGTCTTTTCCAGATAATCGGTGACGACTTTCGAGCCGGGCGCCAACGAGGTCTTGACCCAGGGCTGCGGCTTGAGGCCGCGCGCGGCCGCATTGCGCGCGAGCAACCCGGCGCCGATCATCACGGCCGGATTGGACGTATTCGTGCACGAGGTGATCGCCGCGATCACGACCGAGCCATCGCCGAGGTCACAGTGGCCTTCGTCCGGGCACACGGGCGGCGAGGATTCTACCTGGCTTGCCGCCGTTCCGACGGCAGTACCGCCGCCTTCGCCCATGAAGCGCGCCTTGGCCTTGTCGGTCATGCCGTTGCCGAGTGCCTGCATGGCGGACTTGTAGCTGGCGGGCATGTCCTGCAGCAGCACGCGATCCTGCGGGCGCTTGGGTCCGGCCAGCGATGGCCGCACGTCGGCCATGTTCAATTCCAGCGTCGAGGAATACTCCGGATGCGGCGAATCCGGCGCATGCCACAGGCCCTGCGCCTTTGCATACGCTTCGACGAGGCGGATATGCGCTTCGTCACGACCGGACAGGCGCAGGTAGTTGAGCGCTTCGGCGTCGATCGGGAAGATGCCGCAGGTCGCGCCGTATTCGGGCGCCATGTTGCCGATGGTGGCGCGATCGGCCAGCGGCAGGTGCTGCAGGCCGTCGCCGTAAAACTCCACGAACTTGCCGACCACACCATGCTTGCGCAGCATTTGTGTAACGGTGAGGACGAGGTCGGTGGCGGTCGCGCCTTCCGGCAGCTTGCCGGTGAGCTTGAAGCCGACCACTTGCGGGATCAGCATGGACGAGGCCTGACCGAGCATGGCTGCCTCGGCTTCGATGCCGCCGACGCCCCAGCCGAGCACGCCGAGGCCGTTCACCATCGTGGTGTGCGAGTCGGTGCCGAACAAGGTGTCCGGATACGCCCAGGACTTGCCGTCGAGGTCGCGCACCATGACCACGCGCGAGAGGAACTCCAGGTTCACCTGGTGCACGATGCCGGTGCGCGGCGGCACTACCTTGAAATTGTCCAGCGCGTTCTGGCCCCAGCGCAGGAATGCGTAGCGTTCCTTGTTGCGATCGAATTCGATCTTGACGTTGAGGTCGAGCGCGTCGGACTTGCCGAACACGTCCACCTGCACGGAATGGTCGATGACCAGTTCCGAGGGGATCAGCGGATTGATCTTTTTCGCATCGCCGCCCAGGCGCACGATCGCGTCGCGCATGGCGGCGAAGTCGACCACGCAGGGCACGCCGGTGAAATCCTGCAGCACGACGCGTGCCGGCATGAACGCGATTTCGGTGTCGGGTTCCTTCTTCGCGTCCCAGTTGGCGACCGCCTCGATTTCCTTCGCCGTGACGTTGATTCCGTCCTCGTGGCGCAGCAGGTTCTCGAGCAGGATTTTCATCGAATAGGGCAGACGCGCCAGGTTGAAGCGCTGGCCGAGCTTGGCGAGGCTGGCGATCTGGTAGCGTTTGCCGTCCACGTCGAACGTGGTGTGGGTCGAGAACGAATCGGTCATGACGGACTCCTTGCGGGATCAGCCGGCCTGACGGCCGCTGCGAGCCGACAATTATACGACAAGCGGTCGGGGCAGGCGCCGTTGCGACGTCAGCACGGATTCCGGGCGCTTGCGTGGCATGCACTGGCCGAGTGCCGGAAATCGATCGACTCGAACCGACATATCTCGTTCGAGATGTCACATCCGGGTGCGAAATTACGCCTTTTGCATCGATGACAGCCACGAAGGAGAAGGTCATGCGTATTGGCATACGCGCGGGTATGGCGTTGAGCCTGGGCCTGGGCCTGTTGGGTCCTGCATTCGCACAAACCGATGTGTGGGTCAGGTTGGAGCGCATCGATGTGCGGCCCGACGGCACGCCGACACAGAACTCGGCGGCACTGGGCAATTTCTCGATCAGCGACGACGGGCGTTGGGTGGTATTCGCTGCGGACGCTTCCGATCTGGTTGCCGGCGACACGAACGCAAAAACGGATATCTTCGTTCGCGACCGCAAGACGAATGTCACGCGACGCGTCAGCATGCGTGCGGATGGCACGCAAACCGCGTATGCCAGCCGGTTTCCGTCGATCAGCCCCGATGGCCGGTTCATTACTTTCAACTCGTACGACAGCCTGTTGGCGGCAAACGACGCCAATTTCACCTTCGATCAGTTCCTGCTGGATCGGGATATCGACGGCAATGGCGTTTTCGACGAGGCCGGCGCGACCAAGCTGGAGCTGGTCAGCCTGCTCAACGGTCAGACGTTTTTCAATGGCGCGGACCAGACGCCCGGCGCAATCGATGACCACGGACGTACCGTCGCATATTCGACCTTGCAGCGATTGAGTGCCGACGACACGAACAGTTACAGGGACATCTATGCGCGCGATCGGTCGGCCTCGGCCAATGTCCGGGTCAGCCAATCGAGCAGTGGCGCCGTCGGCAATGCGGATAGTCCGGGCTTGTTTCGTCCGCCGATACGCATGAGCGGCAACGGCGCCGTGATCGTCTTCGCTTCGGACGCGACCAACCTGGTTGCAGCAGGCGTGGGCGGCATCCTCGTACGCAATCGCGACAGCGATGGCAACGGCGTACTCGATGAAGCGGGCGGTACGACGACGATGTTGGGCAACGTCGATCCGCTTGGAGCGGTGGCGCCAATCGGGCCGTTCGCCCAGTTCGACCTGAGTCACGATGGGCAATGGCTGGCATTTGCCGCGTCCCCAACGCTGGCCAGCAACCCGGGCGGCGACAACATCTGGTTGCGCGACTTGAAAACGGGAACTGTCGTGCCGATTCCGTTCGATGCAGGGCAGTGGGCAAAAGGCAACAGCGACTGTTGCGGGAATGGCTATCCGTTGATTGCCGAGCAAGCCGGTGTGGTCGCGTTTACCTCGACCCAGCTCTATCACTTCGCCCAGGGCATCACCGTGGGCCGCAGCGACGCCTGCGTCAAGACCCGCGGCATGGCGCTTGCGTGCCTCACAAACTTTCCCGTACCCGGGTCCCAGACGGACGGGTACTCCGCCGGCATCGCCGCCTTGTCGCGCAATGGGGTATTTGCATTGGTCGGGATAACCCGCGGCGGAACGGACCGCGTTCCGGAAGAAGGGGTGTTCGTCTACCGGCACGACAGCGTATTTGCCGGCAATTTCGAACCGTAAACGCAACCAAGCACCACAAGACATTTGGCGTTCGCGTCGAGCGTGGCATGGTGCGAGTTTGGTTGGCCTCACCCTGAAGGCGCATGCGAGTACATCGAGGGCAAATGCGCGCTGCTACGCGGCCTCCGGCGAAGAACTGGCGGCAACATCGCGCTGATAGAATGGCGGCGGCGATTACGGATCAGCCGATGACATCGGCCAGGGTTGCGCGCAGTTCGCGCAACTCCGCCTCGAGTTCCACCCGGCTGGTGGTGGTCTGGGCGAGTTCGGCGCGCACCAGTTCGCGCAGTCGATGGCGCAGGCGGTGTACCGCGACCGCGAGCGTATTGCGACGCAGGTTCAATGCCTGGGCAGCGCGTTCGTATTCGGCTTCGGCGGGCGCTTCGGCGAGAAACTCTCGCAATTGCACGAACAATTCGCCCTTGCCGGCGGCGTCGGCCTCGGCGCGCAGCCGGCGCATGGCGCTGTCGAGCACGGCCAGTGCCCAACTGCGTTCGAAGGCGTGTTCGGGGGTTTCCGTGTCGATGATCGCATCCATGCCGGGCAGGCTGTTGTCCTTGAGCGAATCCACCTGTGCCGTTCCACCGCGTTTCTGCGTGCGCGCCTTTTCATCGGCATTGATCAGGAAACGTTTGATCGCCACCAGCAGGAAGGCACGAAATCGGCCACGCTGCGGATCGGCGCCTGCATGCGATGCGCGCTCGATGAAGTCGACGAAGAATGCCTGGGTCAAGTCCTCGGCGACGTCGGGCGGATAGCCGCGGCTGCGAACATAGGACAGCACCGGTGGGCGGTAGGTTCGGCACAGCGCGTCGAGCGCGCTGTGGCTTTGCGCGCCGTCCCCGCGTGCGCCTTGTACGATGCTCCAGCGTGTGGTCTGGAACCGGATCATGCTTCTCCCCAAGCTTTTCCGCACTGTGATGTTGCCACAAAAGTGCGTGGCAGGTATCCGACAACGAATCAGATGCCGGCAATGGTGCATCGCGCGAGCAGCCCGCGCGCCAGCATCGCGTACTGGCGGCGGCGGAACAGCAGGCTGAATTGGTTGCCTCCGAGTTGCCGCCAGAGCACGACGGCGCGCACGGCGGCCATGAGCAGGGCGCGGATGCGCTCGACCTGTGCGGATTGCTGCAGGTAGGCCGGATTGCCTTCGACCATGATGCGCGGTTGCAGGCGCGAGAGCGTGCTTGCATACAGGTCGGCAAGGCGACCGCTGGGATCGACGTTGCCGGCTTCGACCTGCGGCGCAAGTTCCCGCAGACCATCGATGCCGCTGCGCAGGGCCGCAAGGACTTTTTGATGCCGCATCAACGTGCGTTCCAGCCGCATCACTTGCACCGCCATGCGCGTGAGCGCGAGATCGCGCTTGCTGTTTTCGTCGAGTTGCGCAATCAACGTTTCCAGGCCGAGGCGCAGGTTGCCGACGCCGGCGTAAACGTCGGCGGGACTGTCGGCATCGATGCGCAGGACGCTGGCAAGACTTTGGCGCGCCACAAAAGTGTCGCAACTGCCGCGCTGGGCGATCGCGCGCACCAGGGCCAGGGCCTGGAACAGGCCGGCGAGGGCGATGACACGGCCTTCTCTCATGACGAAAGACCACCATAGGGTGCGTCCGTCGCGTCGATCACGCCGCCGCCAAGGCACTCATCGTCGCGATAGAACACCACGGATTGGCCCGGCGTCACGGCGCGTTGCGGAGATTCGAATTCCACCATGCAGCCATCATCGCGCATTTGTACGCGGCAGGCCTGATCCGGCTGGCGGTAGCGTGTCTTTGCGGTACAGGAGAATTCGGCGGCTGGCGGCGATCCCGTCGTCCAGCTCAACTCGCTGGCGGCCAGACGCGTGGAGTCCAGCCATTGCGTCGCATTGCCCTGCGCGACGAAAAGCACATTCGCGGCCACGTCCTTGCCGACCACGTACCACGGCTCGCCGCCGGCGTCGCGGCGACCGCCGATGCCCAAGCCCGATCGCTGGCCGAGTGTGTAGTACATCGTGCCGTCGTGCTCACCAATGCGTTTGCCGTCGGGCGTGCGGATTTCGCCGCGCTGCGCCGGAATGTACTGGCCGAGGAACTCGCGGAAATTGCGTTCGCCGATGAAGCAAATGCCGGTGGAATCCTTCTTGTCGTGGGTCGGCAACCCCGCTTCGCGCGCAAGTCGCCGCACCTCGGGTTTGGGCAGTTCGCCGAGCGGAAACAGCGTCGCCGCGAGTTGTTCCTGGCCAAGCGTGTAAAGAAAGTAACTCTGATCCTTGTTCGTATCGACCCCGCGCAGCAGGCGATGGCGACCATCGCGTTCATCGCTGCGCGCGTAATGGCCGGTCGCGATTTTTTCCGCACCGAGTGCGCGCGCCTCGTCGAGGAAGGTCTTGAACTTGATCTCGCGATTGCACAGCACGTCAGGGTTGGGCGTGCGCCCGGCGCGGTATTCGGCGAGGAAATGCTCGAACACGCGATCCCAGTATTCGGCGGCGAAGTTGCGCGCGTGGAA
>JAFEEK010000473.1 GCA_018241165.1 Pseudomonadota bacterium | reverse complement strand
TTCGCGTTCAACGCGGTCAGGTCGCGCGCCTTGAGTTCGCCCCACGCCTTCAATGTCGAATCCACCATCGGCACCAGCGCTTTGTACCCATCCTGCGCATCGATGGACGGTGCGGCATCGGCGCCCGCCACTGCGCCTTGCAATTTGGCCAAGGCATCGGCAAGGAATTTGAAATTGTGGGTATCGAGCGCCGGATATGCCCATGCGTTGAAGGGATTGGGCGCTTCGCGTGAGCCATCCAGCTCGCGGGCGCGCGCGCTCAACGCCGCAATTTCGCGTCCCAATCCGGTGTCGTGGATTTGTCCCAATGCCCGCAGCAGTGTGCCAGTCTCACGCGACGCCCTTGCCACGCGCTCGCCCTGCGCCTGTACCGCCTGCGCCAGTGCGAACTGCTCCGCGTACGCTGACGCGGGCAGGTCGACGCGCGGATCGGCGAGCACCCGCAATGGCTGCTCGCGTTTGACGCCATCCACGGTCAACACCACGCGGTAAATGCCGGGCGGCGCCCACAAGCCATCGGCCCACGGGTCGGCCGTGCCGCCATTGGCGGGGGCAGGGTAGCGCAACGGCCAGATGAAGCGATGCGTGCCGGGCTGCACGGACAGACTGCTTGGAACTTGTACCCATTCCGGCGCCGCATGCAGTTTCTTCGGGTCCCGCGGCGGTGTGGCGTCTGCACTGGAATAGTGCCGGACGAGTCCGCCGTTCGAGTCAAAAATATCCAGTGTTATCGGATGTTTGTGCTGAGTTTTCAACGTGTAGTCGAGATACGCTCCCGGAGGCGGATTTGCCGCCATCGGCTCGTCTTTCGGCATGGGCGTGCCGGTGAATTCCGGAGTGCGGACACGATAGGCGGGTTCAGGCTTGAACAGCCGGAAATTCGCGTTGTCGGGGTCCGCGTCGAACTGGCGCAAGCTCGAAACGTCATCCATGATCCAGATGCCGCGGCCGTGCGTGGCGAGCACGAGGTCGGCGTCGTGGATCGCGATGTCGCGCACCGACGTGACCGGCAGGTTCTTCTGCAATGTCTGCCAGTGATCGCCATCGTCGAAGGAAAGATAAACGCCACGTTCCGTCCCGGCGTACAGCAAGCCTTGGTGCACCGGATCGGCACGCACGACGTTCACCGATTGATCGGCAGGGATGCCGGTTACGATGAGTTGCCAGCTCTTGCCGCCGTCGTGGGTGCGATAGATGTAAGGCTTCTGGTCGTCCAGACGATGCCGGTCGACGGCGGCGTAGGCGCTGCCCGCATCGAAATGCGAGGCATCGATGATGCCCACCTTGGACCACGGCGTCAGCGCTTTCGGAGTGACGTTGTCCCAATGCGCGCCGCCATCCTTTGTGCGCCAGATCAGGCCATCGTCGGTGCCGGCCCAGATCGACCCGTCGGCGACGGGCGAGGGCGCGAGTGCATACACCACGCCGCGGCGCGGGCCCTGGCCCAGGTTGTCGGCAGCGGTGACCGGATCCAGGTTTTTCGGCGTACCCGGGTCCTCGCGCGTGAGATCCGGGCTGATTGGTTGCCAGTGTTCGCCGCCATCGGCAGTGCGGAACACACGTTGGTTGGCGAAATACAGGACATGTTTGTCGCGCGGGGAAAACACCAGTGGCAAGGTCCAGGTGCCGCGATACAGGGTCGGCAATGCCAACGTGGGATCGACATTGCGCACCTGCTGCGTGCGCAGGTCGAGCTTGTCCACGCGGCCGCCGAACACGGTTTGCGGATCGTCCGGATCGGGCGCGATATTGTCGCTCTCGCCGCCGGCCGCGACTTCGGCGAACTCGCGCATGGTGATGCCGTCGCCGCTGCCGCCACGACTGGGCAGGCCGAGCGCGCCGGAATCCTGCTGCGCGCCGTAAATCCAGTACGGGAAGCGCTTGTCGGTACTGACGTGGTAGATCTGTGCGGTCGGCTGGTTGTACCACGAGCTCCACGTCGTGCCGCCGTTGAGTGTTACCAATGCGCCCTGATCGACGCCGAGGATTTGCCGACTCGAATCGTTCGGATCGATCCACAGCGCGTGGAAATCGTCGCCGGTGGGATCGCCCTTGAGTGCGATGAAGGTCTTGCCGCCATCGTCCGAGCGCAACACGATCGTGTTCATCGCGTAGATGCGATCGGCGTTGTTCGGGTCGGCCGTAATCTCGCCGAAATACCAGCCGCGCTGCCAGATACGCGCGTCGCCGCTCGTCTTGACCCAGTTCGCGCCGGCATCGTCGGAACGGTACAACCCGCCCTGGTCGCCATCGACGATCGCGTATACGCGTTTCGGCGCCGCTTTGGAAATCGCAATGCCGATGCGGCCGAGCGTGCCCGTGGCGAAGCCGTGGCCTTCGACAGGCGTCCAGTGCGCGCCACCATCCGTGGATTTGTACAAGCCCGAACCCGGGCCGTTGGACGGCGGATAAATGTTCCATGGCGGACGCCGCGTCTGCCACAGTGCGGCGTACATGACCACCGGATTGCCGGGCTCGAAGGCAAGGTCGATGGCGCCGGTGTCTGCATTTGGCCCGAGGACTTTCTTCCAGTTCGCGCCGCCATCGTGCGATTCGAACACGCCACGCTGTTCGTTCGGACCGTACGGATGGCCGAGCGCCGCGACATAAACGTGCTGCGCATTCGCCGGATCGACCAGGATGCGCTGGATCTGCTGCGTGTCGGTCAGGCCGATATGCGTCCAGGTCTTGCCGGCATCGACGGACTTGTACATGCCGTCGCCTTGCGAGATGTCCGAGCGCATGTCGGCTTCGCCGGTGCCGACATAGATTGTCTTCGGATCGGATGGCGCCAGCGCGATCGCTCCGATCGAGCCAACCGGCTGGGCATCGAAAATCGGGTTCCAGGTGCGCCCTGCATTGTGGGTTTCCCACACGCCGCCGTTGACCGCGCCGAAATAGAAATGCTGCGCATTCGAAGGATCGGCGGTTACCGCAAGAACACGCCCGCCGCGGAACGGCCCGACGAGGCGCCAATGCAGGTTGCCGAATTGCGCTACGTCGGCGGCCGATACGGACGCAGCAGCAAGGATGAGCGAGGCGAATGCAATGCGAATCCGGAACATGCGGCTTCCCCAACGAGGCAATGCGGCATGATCGTTCAGTGCGTGCGGCGGGGCAACACGACGGAAGTCATGGCCCGTGTGATGAAAGAACCCGCCAGCCAAAGCCTTGGGGGGAGGGATCCTTCGGCTTCGTTGCGGCTGGCGGGTTAACTGGTTATCGGCGGGCGGATTTGACCGCTTTCTTGACCTGGGCGACGGTACGTTTCACGGTCTGTTTCGCGGCAAGCTGCGCTTCTTCGAGTTCGCGCGCGAGATCCGACAGATCGTCGCGGGCGCGACGCACGGTGTTGTTCATGACCTGGCTCAGCGCAGGGCGTACGCCGCCGGTGATCTTGCGCACATCGCGATTGAGCTCGTCCACGCGCTTGAGCAGGTCGTCGAGTTCCTGCTTGCCGGGCACGCCGAGCTTGGCCAGGGCGCGCGATACGCGGTCTTCGAATACCTGTTCCAGCCGGTCCCATGTTTCCTGGGTGCGCTCACGCACCTGGGTAACGCCGTTTTCGACTGCGCCGCGTACGTCATCTACCTTGCCGCTGGCAAGCTTGCGCGTGGTGCGCTCGATGTTGCTGCCTTCCTTGAGCAGGGTATCGAATACAGCGCCACCTTGTTCCTGGGCCTTGGCGAAGGCGCCCAGTCCTGCCAGCCAGATTTGCTGTGCGGACTCCAT
Source organism: Pseudomonadota bacterium (assembly GCA_018241165.1). Classification (GTDB taxonomy): domain Bacteria; phylum Pseudomonadota; class Gammaproteobacteria; order Xanthomonadales; family Rhodanobacteraceae; genus Rudaea. The sequence goes on along the minus strand of JAFEEK010000473.1, from coordinate 9,133 downwards.
GATCGACTTGCCGCTGGGTGCGGAAGCCGGTTTGGACGCCAGTTTCGGTGCGCCCTTGGCCGGCTTGGCCAATTTCGGCGCCGACTTGGCCAGCTTGGGGGCGGGCCTGGCTGGCGCTGTCTTGTGCGCCGGCGAGGCCTTGCCTTTCGTTGCGGCCGGCTTGGCCGACCTGGATTTTGCGGCCTTCGGTTTGGCCGGCTTTGCCTTCGGTTTGGACTTGCTCACGTTTCCCTCCTCCGATGAAAGTTCGAACCGGACCACGGCCGGACGCGGGCAGTGTGTGCGCCGACGCTAGAATATTCACACTATCCACCTTGTTGCAATGTGGATTTTTCCAGTCTTTGTCCGCGGCACAGGCGCTTGCGCCGGAGTTTGTCCGCGCGTAGCCTGCCTGACATGGCGGGCAGGGGGCTTTCACACCGGGTTTTCACGGCGATCATCGGCTTGCTGGTGGCGCAGCTGGCTTGCGCCGGCGTGCCTGGTGTCATCGACGTACGTTTTCGCACTTACAGCACCGGCGACGGCCTGTCGCAGGCCAGCGCCATGGCAATGGCGCAGGACCGCACGGGTTTCCTGTGGATCGGCACCCAGGACGGCCTGAACCGCTTCGATGGCTACGGCTTCAAGGTCTACAAGCATGTCCGGGGCAAGCCCTGGTCGCTCAGCGACAGTGTCGTCACTGCGCTGGCGGCCGACAAGGATGGCTCATTGTGGGTCGGGACCCAGGCCGGTGGGCTGGATCGCTACGATCCCGTACTGGATCGTTTCCAGCATTACGCTGCCGATCCGTCGCTGCCGGGCAGCAATGCGGCCGAGCACATCACCGCCTTGTTGATCGACCAGAACAACCGCCTGTGGGTTGCCAGCACGACCGGGACATTGCAGTGGCTGGACCGGAGCAGCGACCGGTTCATGGATTCGCCACTGGGAAGCCTTTCCATGCTCGCCAATGTGCGCGTGTTGCGCCAGGCGCGCGACGGCACGGTGTTCATCGGCAGCCGCGACGGCTTGTGGCGATGCAATCCGGACGCTGGCGACTTGCGCGAGATCCGCTTCGATCCGGCAGGTTCGCTCGATGTCCGGTCTCTCGCCTTCGCTCCGGGCGGGGACCTGTGGGTAACCACCACGGCGTCGGGCTTGTACCGGTTTTCCGCTTCCGGAACGCCGCTGTTGCGATATCACCAGGGCGCGGATGCGGGGCATGCGCTGCCGGGCGACGAGTTGCGCGATCTGCAATTCGATGAACGCGGGCGTCTGTGGGTGGCGACCAAGGCGAATGGATTGCTGCGCATCGACCCCGACAGCGGTCGCATCGACCAGTACCGGCACGATCCGGCGAATCCGCGCAGCCTGGCCGCGGACCGTCAGGAAACCGTTTTGGTCGACCGCGATGGGCTGGTCTGGGCCGGCTCGTGGAACAACGGCATCAGCGTGCACGAGCTGCGCACGGAGGTTTTCAAGAGCCTGCGCTCGGTGCCCGGCGATCCGCGCACGCTGCCGGTCAATCCGGTAGTGTCCGCGCTGGCGAACCCGGACGGTACGATCTGGCTGGGCTTGCCTGGCGGTAGCGGCCTGGTGCACTTCGATCCGACGCTCGGCGTCATCGCGCACCTGCCCGCGGACGACGCCAATCCTGCCGCCTTGCCGGTCGCGCTGATCGAACAGATCACGCGCGGCCGCGAAGGCAACCTGTGGATCGCCACTGCCGGCGGCGGCCTGGTGCGCAAGGCGCAGGGCAGCAATTCCTTTGTCCGCTTCCACCACGATGCGAAGGATCCGGGCAGTCTGGCCAGTGACGACTTGCTGTTCGCCATGGAAGATCGCGAAGGTACGCTGTGGATCGGCACGGCCGATGCGGGCCTGGACGAGCTATGTGCCGGCTGCAAGCGCTTTCGGCATCATCATCACGACCTGGCGAATCCGCAAAAAAGTATCGGTTTTGGCCCGGTCGCGAGCATGCTCGAAGATGCGCAAGGCGCGATCTGGGTGGCGCTGCGTCCGGGCGGATTGGACCGGTACGACCGCGCAAGCGGAGAGTTTCGTCACTATCGTGCCAATCCGCAGGACCCGAGTTCACTGAGCAACGACACCATAACGACGTTCTTGCAGGACAGCCGTGGCGGAATCTGGATCGGCACCCAGGGCGGCGGCATGAACCATTTGCTGCCGGGTACGTATGCAAACCCGAAATTCGAGACCATTGCAACGGCCGAGGGCCTGGGTGCAGACGCGATCGGCAGCATCATCGAAGACGACCGCCATGCACTGTGGATCAGCACGACCGCCGGCATCAGCCGCTACGACCCGGGCAGCGGCCACATCGCCAATTTCGGACCATCCGACGGCACCTTGTTGCAGGGCTACTACATCAATGTCGCCACCGTGCTTCCCGATCGCCGCATTCTTTTCGGCGGGCTGTCGGGCGCAACGCTTTTCGATCCGCTGCAAGTGACCCCCGCACCGATCCCGGCGCCGGTACTCACGGCCGTGCTGCTCAACAACCAACCGGTCGCCCTGCACTGGCAGGATGCCGACTCACCGCTGCAACAGGCGCCGTGGAACGGCGGCACCGCGACGTTCCGCAGTCGCCAGCGCAACATCGGTTTCGAGTTCAGCGCGTTCGGATTCGCTGACCCGAAATCGGTCGAATATTCCTACCTGCTGCAGGGCCACGACGAGCAGTGGATCGACACGGGTGCTTCACGGCGATTTGCCATGTACACGGACCTGGCCGCGGGCGACTACCTCTTGCGTGTGCGTACGCGCCGCGCCGGATTTCCATGGAATTCGCGCGAAGCGAAGCTGGCGGTGCATGTGCAGCGCGCAGCGTGGCTGTCGGCGTCTGCCATCACCGGGTATTGCGCCGCGCTGGCGCTGCTGGTCTTTGTCGGCGTGTGGCGAACCCGTGCGAACTGGCGCCAGCAGGAACAGGCGCGCGAGGCGATCCGGGCCAGTGCCGAGCGCCTGAAATATGCGCTGTGGGGCAGTGGTGGCGAACTATGGGACGTCGACCTGCGCAATGGCTCGTTCTTGCGCGAGAACCGCTTGCCGAACCTGCGCGTCACCGAGGACGCGGCGGCGCAAACCATTTCGGATTACCAGCCCTTCGTGCACGCGGATGACTTGCCGGCGTTTTTGCGTGAAGTGGCGGCGCACGTCAAGGGTGAAAGCGAATTCATCGAAGTCAGCTACCGCACGCAGGATATCGCCGGCGAATGGCGCTGGCTGCTCACGCGCGGGCGCGTGGTCGAGCGCGACGCCAGCAATCGCGCCGTGCGCATCGTGGGCACTACCCAGGACATCACCACATTGAAACGCGCCGAGGAATCGCTGCGCAAATTGAACGAAGAGCTCGAATCGCGCGTGGATTCACGCACTGCCGACGTGCGTCGTGCGAACGCCGAGCTGCGGCAGACCCTGCAGCAGTTGACCCAGGCCCAGCGTCAGTTGCTCGAGTCCGAAAAAATGGCGGCACTCGGCGGATTGGTCGCCGGAATCGCGCACGAAATCAATACACCGCTGGGCGTTACCGTCACTGCGGCGTCGCACCTGCGCGAAGAATCGATGCGCCTGGCGCGGATGCCGACGCTCGGTCCGGCGGAGTGGTCGGGGATATCGGAGCTGATCGGCGAAAGCTCGGAAATCATCCTGCGCAACCTGCAGCGCGCCGATCGGCTGATCAAGAGTTTCAAACTGATCGCAGTCGACCAGGCAACCGAAGAGCGTCGCACGATCGAACTTGGCGCCTACCTGAACGACATCCTGACCTCGCTCGGCCCGAGCCTGAAGAAGACGTCCCATGTGGTTCGCGTGGTCTGCCCCGAACCGATAACGCTGGATACCTACCCGGGCGCCTTGTACCAGATCGTCAGCAATCTGGTCATGAATTCATTGCATCATGCCTATCCGCATGGCGCGGCCGGTACCTTGACCATCGGCGCGCAGCGAAATGGCAACGTTGTCGAATTGACCTACAGCGATGATGGCGCCGGCATGAGTGCGGAAACCAGTGCGCGCATTTTCGAACCGTTCTTCACCACTCGCCGCAGCGAGGGCGGATCCGGGCTCGGATTGCATGTGGTCTACAACCTGGTCACGCAATTGCTCAAGGGCAGCATCCGCGTGGTGAGCAGTCCGGGCGAGGGCGCCCTGTTCGAAATCTTCGTGCCCATTGGCAGCGCCTGATGTGCGCGGATTTCAGTCGGGCAATTGCGCGCGCACGGTCTGGATACGGTCCCAGTTCTCGAACAGCAACTCGACCAGGCGCGGCTCGAATTTGATGCCGCTTTGCTCGACGATGAAGGCGCGAATGTCCTCGACCGGCCAGGGTTGTTTGTAGCAGCGTCGGCTGCCGAGTGCGTCGAACACATCCGCGAGCATGGTGATGCGCCCACCGATGGGAATCGCTTCTCCGCTCAAGCCATGCGGATAGCCGGAACCATCCCAGTTCTCGTGATGCGTCATCGCGATCTCGGCAGCGAGCCTGAGCAACGGTCGTTGCGACATCGACAGCAGCCGCGCGCCGAGCTCGGCGTGGGTGCGCATGACCACGGTTTCATCCGGGGTGTGCGGGCCGGGCTTGTTGAGGATCGCGTCGGGGATTCCGATCTTGCCGATGTCGTGGAGCGGCGATGCCGTGCGCAATGCATCGGTGGTTTTTTCGTCGAGTCCGTAGAATTGCCCGAGCATTTCCGTGATCATGCCAACGCGCCTGACATGATTGGCGGTTTCCCAGGATCGCGTTTCCGCCGCGCCGGCAAGCAGGTGCACCATCTCGAGCTGGCTGTCGAGCAAGTCGCGATTCAGATGCAGGTTTTCATAGGCGACCGACACATTGGTCGCGAACACCTCGAGCAGGCGATGGGTGAGTTCGTTGCTCGCCTGGCTTTCGCCCAGGTAGACCAGGTTTTCGTGCGCGCGCGCGTCACCGACGAACAAGACGAAGTGGTCGTCGTCGAAAATGTGCTGGCGGTTCGCCGTGGCATGGCGCAAGGCGGCGCCGAGTTTTGGCGGAAGTTTTTCATCGGCATTGTGACCGGCCATGCCGCGGTAGGCGCCGGTCGCGGCGGCAACCGGCAAGTGCTCCGGCGTGGCGTCTGCGTTGGGCACGCGGCACAGCATGACGCCGCGGGTACCGCCGATCAGATCGGCAATCTGTTCCATCGCCGCGAGCGCAAAACGTTGCGAGTGTTCGTGTGAAAAGATGTAGGTGGATGCGTCGATGACGCGTTCCAACCCGCGCCGGCTGGCTTCGATCGTGCGCATGTCGCGATAGCTGCGCAACGCCGCGAACATGGTCGTGGCGAGTTTCTGCGCGGTGAGCTCGGTTTTTTCCTTGTAGTCGTTGATGTCGTAATTGGCGATGACATGCTGTTCGGGCGCTTGTCCGGGCTGGCCGGTGCGCAACACGATGCGGACAAAATGATTGCCGTGGCGTTCGCGCACCGTACGCACGAGATCCAGTCCGGCACGGTCGGTTTCCATCACCACGTCAAGCAACATCACGGCGATGTCCGGGTGTTCGCGCAGCATCGTTTCGGCCTGGGCGGCCGATGTCGCGTTGAGAAACTGGAGCGGGCGGTCGGCGAAGCGAAAGTTGCCGAGTACCAGGCGCGTAACCGCATGCACCTCTGGCTCGTCGTCGACGATCAGCACCTTCCACGGCGGCGCGCGGGGGGCATCCCTGAGGTTAAACGTGCTGCTGAGAGCGTTCATGATCCACCCCCGTTCGTGGATGGATCGAGTGTAGCGCAGAACCGGCGCATCTTGGCAAGCATTGTCCGGACGGGAAAACGCCGGCCCGGGCGCGGCGCGATCAGCGGCAACGTGTACCAGTCACCACTTGCCGTGGAACAGCTCGCGGCCGATCAGCATGCGCCGGATTTCGTTGGTGCCGGCACCGATTTCATAGAGCTTGGCGTCGCGCAGGATGCGCCCGGCCGGATATTCGTTGATGTAGCCGTTGCCGCCCAGCGCCTGGATCGCTTCCAGCGCGACCTGCACGGCATTTTGCGAAGCATGCAGCAGGCACGAAGCCGGATCGACGCGCGACTTGATCCCGTTGTCGAAATCCTTCGCCACCATGTAGGCATAGGCGCGCGCGGATTGCAGCTGCGTGTACATGTCGGCGACCTTGGCCTGCATGATGCCGAAGGTTCCGATCGGCGCGTTGAACTGCCGGCGCTCGCGCACGTAGGGCAGGGCGATGTCGAGTGCCGCCTGCATCAGGCCGATCGGGCCGCCGGACAGCACCAGGCGCTCGGTGTCCAGGCCGCTCATCAGCACGCGCACGCCTTCGTTGACCTCGCCGACGCGATGCGTATCGGGAATCTCGCAGTTCTCGAACACGAGTTCGCAGGTATTGCTGCCGCGCATGCCCAACTTGTCGAGCTTTTGCGCGGTTGAAAATCCCTGCATGCCTTTCTCGACGATGAAGGCGGTCATGCAGCGGCTGCCGGCGCGTTTGTCGGCGGTGCGCATGTAGACCAGCAGCACGTTGGCATCCGGGCCGTTCGTGATCCACATCTTGTTGCCGTTGGCGATCCAGGTGTCGCCATTTTTCTCGGCCTTGCAGGTCATCGAGCCGACGACATCGGAACCGGCGCCCGGTTCGCTCATCGCCAGCGCGCCGACGAACTCGCCGCTGCACAGCTTGGGCAGGTATTTCTTCTTCTGCGCCTCGCTCGCGTTGTGCAGGATGTTGTTGACGCAAAGGTTCGAATGCGCGCCATACGACAAGCCGACCGAACCGGATGCGCGCGAGATTTCTTCCATCGCCACCAGGTGCGCGAGGTAACCCATGCCGCTGCCGCCGTATTCTTCCGGCACGGTAATGCCGAGCAAACCCATTTCGCCGAACTTGCGCCACAGGTCGTGCGGAAACACGTTCTCGCGGTCGATCAGATCCGCGCGTGGCGCAATTTCCTTGTCCGCGAACGCGCGCACGCTTTCGCGCAACAGGTCGATTTCTTCGCCGAGGGAAAACGCGCGCATGGATTTTCCTCAATGGCCTCGCATGCGCCCGAGGAAACGGGGGCCGTTGTTGCCCATGTGCGGCAACTTGATCTTGCCGATCGCGGCAATGCGCTCCTCGGCCATGCGGTCGGCGGCCTTGTAGGTCGGGATGCCGTCGCGCTTGGCGATCTGGAAGATGCGGCCGACATTGTGGTAGATCGTGCGCATCATGCGCATGGCGCGCTCGCGGTTGTAGCCGTCGATCTCGAGCGATACGTTCATCACGCCGCCGGCGTTGACCGCGTAGTCCGGTGCGTACAGGATGCCACGCTTGTCGAGTTCGTCGCCGATCGCGTCGGTGGCGAGCTGGTTGTTGGCCGCGCCGCAGATGATCTTGGCCTTGATCCGCGACAGGGTTTTTTCGTTGACCGTGCCACCAAGCGCGCAGGGCGAATAAACGTCGGCGTCGACGTCGTAGATCTCGTCCAGGCCCACGGCGGTGCAACCAAATTCATCGACCGCGCGCTTGACCAGTTCCGGGTTGATGTCGGTGACGAATACCTTGGCGCCTTGCTCGCGCAGCAACTTGATGAATTCCATGCCGACATGGCCGGCGCCCTGCACGGCGAAGCTGCGCTTGCTGACGTCTTCCTCGCCGTACTTGGCGTGCAGTGCGGCCATCAGGCCCTGCAGCGTACCGAAGGCGGTGAACGGCGACGGATCGCCCGATCCGCCATGCACCTGGTGCACGCCGGTGACGAATTCGGTTTCGCGGAACACCCATTCCATGTCGTTGACATCGATGCCGACGTCCTCGGCGGTGATATAGCGGCCATTGAGCGAATTGACGAAGCGCCCGAACGCGCGGAACAGCGCTTCGGACTTGTCCTTGGCCGGATCGCCGATGATCACCGCCTTGCCGCCGCCGATGTTCAGGCCCGCGACCGCGTTCTTGAACGTCATGCCACGCGACAGGCGCAGCACATCGTTCAACGCTTCCTGTTCGCTCTTGTACGGCCACATGCGCAGGCCGCCCAGCGCCGGTCCAAGCACGGTGTTGTGGATGGCGATGATGGCCTTCAGGCCCGCGTCCTTGCTCTGGCAGAACACGACCTGTTCGTGGCCGGTATTGGCGATGGTGTCGAAAATCATGGCAATCTCCGAAATAGCAGCCGCACATTTTAGCAGGAAGCGCGACCGCAGGCTCCCGGGCGCGAACGGATGCGGCTTCGGCGCTACAATTCGTGGATTCCAATGCGAAGCCCGCCATGAGCACCACTGCCAAGAATCTTCCCGCCAGCGTGCCGTCCGCCGAATCGACACCGTTGCGCTTCGTTACCGCCGCCAGCCTGTTCGATGGCCACGACGCCGCGATCAACATCATGCGCCGTCTGATCCAGGCGCAGGGCGTCGAGGTCATTCACCTCGGCCATAACCGCAGCGTCGAGGATGTCGTGCGCGCGGCGCTGCAGGAAGACGCCGACGGCATCGCGCTGTCCAGTTATCAGGGCGGCCATGTCGAGTATTTCAAGTACATGGTGGACATGCTCCGCGACCGGGGAGCGGCCCATATCAGAGTCTTTGGCGGCGGTGGCGGCACCATCACGCCAGAGGAAATCGCCGAACTGCAAACCTACGGCGTGGAGCGCATCTACCACCCGAACGACGGCATGCACATGGGCCTGGTGCACATGATCGAGGACGTGGTGCGGCGCGCGAACGAGCATCGCGTCACGACGCAACGGCCCGGCAAGGTGTCGCTGGACGATGAAATCTCGGTCGGCAAGATGCTCACCGCGATCGAGGAAGGCGTATTCGACGAGGCAGAACTCACGCGCCTGCGCCGCGAGTGGCAGCTCGCCGGTGGCAAGACGCCGGTGCTCGGCATCACCGGCACCGGCGGCGCGGGCAAGTCCAGCGTCGTCGATGAACTCGTGCTGCGCTTCCTGCACGCGTTCGGGCACATGCGCATCGCGGTGCTTGCGGTCGATCCTACTAGACGTCGCTCGGGTGGCGCATTGTTGGGCGACCGCATCCGCATGAATTCGCTGCGCAGTCATCGCGTGTACATGCGTTCGATGGCCACGCGCCGCCAGCACGCGGCGACCAGCGTGGTGCTCAAGGATTGCATCGGATTCCTCAAAGGGCAGGGCTACGACCTCGTTATCGTCGAAACCGC
>JAFEEK010000472.1 GCA_018241165.1 Pseudomonadota bacterium | reverse complement strand
CGGCAACCGGACGGTTGTCGTCGAACGATCCGAATTTGCAGAACATTCCGATCCGCACCGACGAAGGCCGGCGCATCCGCCAGGCCTTCGTTGCGCCGGAAGGCTACAAGATCCTCGCCGCCGATTACTCGCAGATCGAACTGCGCATCATGGCGCATCTGTCCGGCGACGCCGGACTGCTCGCCGCGTTCCACAGTGGTCAGGACGTGCATCGCGCGACCGCGGCGGAAGTATTCGGCGTGCCGCCCGAGCAAGTCGATGCGAATCAGCGCCGTGCTGCCAAGGCGATCAACTTCGGCCTGATGTACGGCATGAGCGCCTGGGGTCTGGCGCGGCAGCTCGGCATCGATCGTGGCGAGGCGAATGCGTATGTCAAAACCTATTTCGAGCGCTATCCGGGCGTGCAGGCATTCATGAACGCAACACGCGAGCAGGCGCATCGTGACGGCTTCGTGGAAACCCTGTTCGGGCGGCGCCTGTACTTGAACGAAATCCACTCGCGCAACCAGGGCCTGCGCGCCGGAGCGGAACGCGCCGCGATCAATGCGCCGATGCAAGGCACGGCCGCCGACATCATCAAGCGCGCGATGATCGCAGTCGACGCCTGGTTGCAAACGCTCGATGGCGCGGCCCGCATGATCATGCAGGTGCACGACGAACTCGTGTTCGAGGTGCGCGAAGAACGCATTGAGGAAATTCGCGATGGCGTGCGTGAACGCATGATGGGCGCGGCGAAGCTCTCGGTGCCGCTGATTGTCGATATTGGAACGGGCTTCAACTGGGACGAGGCACATTGAAAAGCGCGCAAGTAATTGAATTTCAAGCGCATGAACAATTTCTGAACCGATCAGTGTAAACAGGTGTAAAGCCTTGAACTTCGCGCCTTCGCATCCATCTAATCTCGCAGGTGCACGCAACGGCACCTGGTTCATTCACCTCCCTGAGTGAACCGCGGAGACCGATCCCTCCCCTGATCGGCCTTCGACCCACGGCCCCGAGAGTCCCCCCTAACTCTCGGGGCTTTTTTTGTCTGTGCCTTTGCGATCGTCCGTGATCGCGAGAATCACGAAGCGGCCATCCATGGCCGCATTTTTCACGAAAGATATCCACCATCCACGGCAAAACTCGCGCCGGTGATGTAGCTCGCCGCGGGTGAACACAGGAACGCGATCATCGGTGCGATTTCCTCGGGCTGCGCAGCGCGTCCCAGAGGAATCGCGCGCAACAGGGGTTTGAGGATTTCCGGATTGCCGGTCAGCGCACTGGCGAATTTCGTTTCGGTCAGTCCCGGCAGAACCGCGTTGACGCGGATGCCGGAAGGCGCCAGTTCACGCGCGAAGGACTCCGTCATCGACAGGATCGCCGCCTTGGTCATCGAGTACACCGCCTGCCCGGGCGCGGCGCGGCGGCCGTTGACGGAAGCCACGTTGACGATCGCACCGCCGCGTTCGCGCATCGCGCGCGCCGCAAGTTGCGAAGTGTAGAAATATCCGCGGATATTGACCGCGACGGTCTTGTCGAACGCCGTCATCGGCATTTCCAGCACGGGGCCGAAATACGGATTGGCGGCAGCGTTGTTGACCAGGATGTCGGGCCGCAGCGCATGATGTTCGAGTTGCGCGAACAGCGCTTCGATGGATTGCGCTTCGCCGATATGTGCGGCAATCGCAACGGCCTTGCCGCCGTCGGATTCGATCTGCGCTGCGACCGCCTCGCAGGCATCCTGCCGGCGACTGGATACGATCACGTTTGCGCCACATTGTGCGAGCAATTGCGCGGTCGCCAGGCCAATGCCGCGGCTCGCGCCAGTCACCAGTGCCGTCTTGCCGCGCAAATCATGAAGGGATTCGGGTTGCATCGCGGCGATCCTCGCGCCTGGAATACAATCCGAGCATAGCAAACGTGGAGATTGCCCCGTGGATCAGAAACGTGTGCTCATTACCGGCGCCGGCAGCGGACTCGGCCGCGCGCTCGCGTTCCGTTTTGCCGAACACGGCTGGCGCGTGGCCTGCGCGGATATCCGCCTCGACCGCGCGCAGGACACCGTGCGCCTGATGCGCGAGTTCGGCGTTGGCGCGATGGCGTTGCAGGTCGATGTCGGCAGCGACGCCTCGGTGGACGCCATGCACGACGAGATTCTCGCCGCCTGGGATGGCGTCGACGTCGTCGTCAACAATGCTGGCGTCGCCAGCGCCGGCAGCGTCGCGCAAACTCCGCTCGACGATTGGCGCTGGACCTTGAACATCGACCTGATGGGCGTGGTGCGCGGCTGCCATGCCTTTCTGCCGGTGCTGCTCGAACAAGGCAGCGGCCACATCGTCAACATCGCCTCGTTCGCCGGCTTTGCCAACGCACCGCGCATGGGCGCCTATTCGGCGGCCAAGGCCGGCGTGATTTCGCTGTCGGAAACCCTGCGCGCGGAACTGGCCGGCAGCGCCGTCAAGGTGTCGGTCGTGTGCCCGGCGTTTTTCCAGACCAATCTGATGGACACTGCGCGCGCGCCGGCGGCCGACAAGGCGACCGCGAAGAAATTCATGGCCAAGGCCACGCAAAGCGCAGACGATGTCGCGGCAGCGGTCTTTCGCGAAATCCTGCGCGGCACGTTCCTGATCCTGCCGACGAAGGGCGAACGCGGTCGCTGGCGGATCAAGCGTTTCGCGCCTGAATTGTTCTTCCGCAAACTCGTCACCATGGCCGGCAAGGCGGGAGGCAATCCATGAGCCGCCTGCTCATCTACGGCGCGAACGGCTATACCGGTCGCCTTGTCGCGCGCGAAGCCGCACGCCGCGGCATGAAACCCCTGCTGGCCGGACGCAATCGCGACGACCTCGATGCACTGGCCAAGGAACTTGGTGCGCCGCGCCGCGTGTTCGAGCTTTCCAACCCGGCCGAGATCGCGCGCAACCTCGATGGCGTGAATGTGGTGCTGCATTGCGCCGGACCATTCTCGAAGACCGCCGCACCGATGCTTGACGCCTGTCTCAACGTCAACGCGCACTACCTCGACATCACCGGCGAGATCGACGTATTCGAGCTGTGCCATCGCACCCATTCCCGGGCACAGCATCAGGGCACGGTCGTACTGCCGGGCTCGGGATTCGACGTCGTGCCGACCGATTGCCTTGCCGCAATGCTCAAGCGCCAATTGCCGGATGCGACATCGCTGGTGCTCGCGTTCGAAGCCGGCGGCGGCCCGAGTCCGGGAACAGCGATCACCAGCGTCGAAGGCCTGGCGCGCGGCGGCCGCGCGCGCATCGGCGGCGAGGTGAAGCAGGTTCCATTGGCGTGGAAAGCGCGCGAATTCCTGCGCGACGGCAAGCCACGCACGGCGATGACGATTCCCTGGGGCGATGTGTATACCGCGTTCGTTTCGACCGGAATCCCGAACATCGAGACCTACATGGCGGTACCGCCGAAGACGATCCAGCGCCTGCGCTTGATGCGGCATATCCAACCGCTGCTCGCGCTGCGCCCGGTGCAGAACTTCATGAAGCGGCGCGTGCTGGCCGCGACTCCTGGTCCGAGCGAACAGCGCCGTCGCGACAGCGGCTGCCATGTCTGGGGCGAGGTGCGCAACGCGGCGGGCAAGCAGGTCGGGTTGGAACTGCAAACGCCGAACGGCTACGACCTGACCGTGACCGCCGCGCTCGGCATCGCCGAATCCCTGCTGTCCCGCACCAGTCCGCCGGCTGGAGGCTATTTCACCCCATCTCAGCTGATGGGCGCGGATTACGTGATCAAATTGCCGGGCGTGCGCCTCATCGATTCCGCTGCGGTTGCGGTAAGCGACTGATTCTGCTCTAATACGCGGCTCGCTGCGGCTCCGTGGCGATTCCCGGCGATCCAGCTGGGGCCGAATCCGCCCTGGCCAAGGGCGGCACCGTTCATCATCGAGGAAGGTCCGATGGCCAAAGTCTGCCAAGTCACCGGCAAGCGCGCACAGTCCGGCAACAATGTGTCGCATGCCAACAACAAAACCCGGCGCCGCTGGCTGCCGAACCTGCACGAGCGCCGCTTCTGGGTGCCGAGCGAAAAGCGCTGGGTAAAACTGCGCGTTTCCACCCAGGCCCTGCGCACGATCGACAAGAACGGCATCGAGACCGTACTCGCCGAACTGCGCGGCAAGGGCGAAAAGGTCTAAGGAGCACTCAACCATGGCATCCAAGCGCGACAAGATTCGTATGGTGTCCTCGGCCGATACCGGCCATTTCTACACCACCGACAAGAACAAGAAGACCACGACCGACAAGATCGAGATGAAGAAATACGATCCGGTCGTGCGCAAGCATGTGATCTACAAGGAAGCGAAGATCAAATGATCTTTGCCCCCTCTCCCGCCTGCGGGAGAGGGCTGGGGTGAGGGGAAATTTTGGAAGACGCTTCGCGATTGCCCCCTTCCGCCTTCGGCACCTTCCCCCGCATGCGGGGGAAGGAAAAACAAAAAACCCGCCGATCGGCGGGTTTTTTATTGCCGACGAGTCGCGCGCGTTACGCGCGCACGGGCGCCAGCGCGTAGCCGCGCAGGCGCACGGCGAAATCCTGCAAGGTGCGGATGCCGCTGGCCTCGGCCTCGCGACACCATTCCTGCAGGTTCGCCAGCATCGCTTCGCCGCTGCCATTGCCGCGTTCGAGTACGGCAGCCAGCCGCGCGCGGAAGTCGCAGACCTGGGCCAGGAGCGGCCGTTGTTTTACGGCTTCGAGCATGCGTGTCTGCGTGGCGCTGTCCAGCCAGCGCCCGCCGTTTGCCAGGGCACGGCGCAGCTTGCGCGGCAACGCTTTCATGGTGGCGCCGGCGTGCGCGGCTTCTTCGCGCAGGGTCGGCGCGATCACGCCCTTGAAATAATCCGTCATCACCTGGAAACGGTGGCTGAGCAGGGCCTTGATCGTTTCCGTGTCCGGCAGCGGCACGTTCGCGCGCACGTCCAGCGACGGCGCCACGCGCAAGACCTTGGCCAAACCGACCGTCTCGCAGCCGCGGATAACCGCCCAGCCGATATCGAACTCCCACTTGCGCAGGGCGAACTTGGACGAACTCGGGAACGCGTGGTGGTTGTTGTGCAGCTCCTCGCCGCCGATCCAGAAACCCCACGGCGTGAGATTGGTCGCCATGTCGGCGGTTTCGAAATTGCGATAGCCCCACCAGTGGCCAAGGCCATTGACCACGCCGGCGGCCCAGAACGGGATCCAGACCATCTGCAATGCGGAAATCGCCACGCCCCACACGCCGAAAAACAGGATGTTGACGATGAACATCAGGGTCGGGCCCAGGTAGGGATGTCCGCCGTAAAAATGACGTTCGAGCCAGTCGTCCGGCGTGCCGCGACCGTATTTTTCCATGTCTTCCGGTTTGCCGGCGGCGACCCGATACAGGTCCACGCCCTGCCACAGCACCGTGTTGATGCCAAAAATCTTCGGGCTGTGCGGGTCTTCCTCGGTTTCGCACTTGGCGTGGTGCTTGCGGTGCACGGCGACCCATTCCTTTGTCACCATGCCGGTGGAAATCCATGACCAGAAGCGGAAGAAATGCGCGAGAACCGGATGGAAATCCACGCCGCGATGCGCCTGGCTGCGATGCAGGTACAAGGTCACGGTGAAGATCGTCAGCTGGGTGACAATCAGGAAATACACGAGCTTGGCCACCCAAGATGCATGGGTTATGCCGTGGATGAGGAAATTGAGGATCGAATCGAACATGGACTTACCCCGCAGCAGGACTGGGTACTATACGTGAGCGCCGCCACGACGGGCCAGTGCCGTCGTGGATCGTTAAGTTTTCGTCAGTACCCTCGCAGCATTGTGTTGCAGCCTCTAAACTGCCCTCATGAGCGAAGCATCGGCGGACATCTCCCGGCAACTGGTTGAGCTGCGCATCGCGCATCGCGACCTGGACACGGCCATCGCCCGCCTCGCGGACGATGCGCATTGCGACGAATTGCAGCTCAAGCGCCTGAAGAAACGCAAGCTGCTGCTCAAGGATGCGATCGCCAAACTCGAGAGCAAGCTGATTCCCGATCTGGATGCTTAAGCGGCCGGTTTTTCCGGCTCCGCCAGTGCATCGCGCCGCTCCGGGGTGAGCTTGAGGATGCCGTGGCGGATTTCGCGCGACAGGATCACCTTCGCGTCGCGCACGATGTCTTCCAGCGCGGCGTCGAATTCGAGTTTGCCGTTTTGATCGGGCCAGATCACGCGGCGTTCGCGCAATTTCTGGATGAAGCCGCGGAACAGGGATTTGTCGAAGAACTCCGGCGCGTTCAGCTCGTGCAGCAACGAAAGACGTTGCGCGGTCAGCGTGCACAGGTTTTCCAGTTCCGGCCCGGACAAGGCGTTCGGGCCATTGCGTACCAGCGCGGCGATCGCGATGTAGTAACGCTCGAACGCCTGCAGCATGCTGTGCGCGATCGTGCGCAACTGGAACGCGCTGTCGCTCTGGCCGGGTTCGCGCGCGAGGATGCGGCCTTCGTCCACGTGCGCGAGCAGACCGCGCTCGACGAAGAATCCGATGATCGCATCCATGCGCTGCGCGAAGCCGTCGTCGTCCCACGGCAAAAACAATTCGGCCTGGATGAACGGATAGATCATGCGCCCCAGACGCAGGATCGTCTCGCGCGCGATGCGCCGGTTGTTGAGGAAGCAGCACGCCACCCACGCCGCAGCCGCGATCAGGTGCAGCACGTTGTTGCGGAAATAGGAGAGCAGCACCGCGTTCTGGCCGTCGCAGGTCAGTACGTCTCCGAGCGGATGCTTGACGCGTCCGATCCAGCCCATGCGCTCGCCATAGGCGATGATGTCCGCCGGCGCCAGCGGCGTCACGGTGACGCGATCCGAATACGGCATCGCCGTGAGCAGCGCCTTGACCAGGTCGAGCTGGGCGAGCAGGTCGGCTTCCGCCATCGCGTGCTTGGGCGTGGACAGGATCGCCAATGCGAGCAAGTTGACCGGATTGACGTCGGTGGCGCGGTTGATGTTGACGAGGATCTTCTCGCCAAGCTGGTCGAGCAAGCCGTTCAGCCACTCGGGCTTGGCATCGGGATCGCTGCTCGCCTGGCGCCAGTCGGGACT
>JAFEEK010000471.1 GCA_018241165.1 Pseudomonadota bacterium | reverse complement strand
CATTTTGCCACGCGGAACCCTTGCAATGATCCGCATCAGCGCGAATGTCCGCGGACAGCGGTAAACTTGGCACAGTCCTTTTCCTGTTTTTTCCCATGTCCAGCATTCCCTTCGTTCCCGATGGAAGCAAATTCGTCAGCCCGCAAGGCACGCGCGCGGTCAAGGGCGGTCAGAAACCCAACGCCGTCAGCGCCGTGCCGGACGTCGGCCGCAAGCCGCCGTGGTTGCGCGTGAAACTGCCCAGCGGCGCAGGTTACGAATCCATCCGCGACATCGTGCGCACGCACAAGCTCAACACGGTCTGCGCCGAATCCAAGTGCCCGAACCTCGCCGAATGCTGGGGCCGCGGCACCGCGACCTTGATGCTGATGGGCTCGGTGTGCACGCGCGCCTGCAAGTTCTGCTCGGTCGCGACCGGCAACCCGCACGGCTGGCTCGATCCGATGGAGCCGGCGCAGGTCGCCGACGCCGTCGTGTTGATGGGATTGAAATACGTCGTGCTGACCTCGGTCGACCGCGACGATCTGCCCGACGGCGGCGCGGCGCATTACGCCGCATGCATCCGCGCGATCCACGCGCGTGCGCCCGAAACCGCGGTGGAAGCGCTCACGCCGGATTTCTCCGGCAATCACGCCGGCGTCGCCACCGTGCTCGATGCGGGCCTTGCGACGTACGCGCAGAATCTGGAAACCGTGGAACGCCTCACGCACGAGGTGCGCGATCCACGCGCCGGTTACGCGCAGACGCTCGATGTGCTCGCCTTTGCCAAGCGCCATGCGCCGCGGACGATCACCAAGACCAGCCTGATGCTGGGCCTGGGCGAAACCGATGCCGAAATCGAACAGGCGCTCGACGACATGCGCGCCGCAAACGTGGATGTGGTCACGATGGGCCAGTACATGCGCCCGAGCCCGCATCATCTGCCGGTGCAGCGGTTCGTCACGCCGGACGAATTCCGCGCCTACCGCGACCTCGCGCTCGGCAAGGGTTTCGTCGAAGCGGTTTCCGGCGCACTGGTGCGTTCGAGCTATCGCGCCGAGCGCGTGCTGGAGCACAACAACCTGGGATTGTGATTCTGGCGGGCGGGCGCCATATCGGTTTTCGACAATCGAAGGAGAACCCGCATGGACTCGTCAATGTATCCGCCATCCAGCGCCGATTTGGCGAAAAAGCGCCGTGAACTGGCACCGAAACCATTGGAAGCGTTCAAGGCATTCAGCGCGGCGGTCTTCGCCGACGGCGCTTTGCCCAACGTCACCAAACAGTTGATCGCGGTGGCCGTGGCGCACACCACGCAATGCCCGTACTGCATCAAGGGCCACACCGCCGAAGCACTCAAGCGCGGCGCGACCGAACAGCAGATCATGGAAGCGATCTGGGTCGCCGCCGAGATGCGCGCCGGCGGCGCCTACGCGCATTCGACCCTGGCGCTGGACGTGATGCAGCACGCGCATCCGCAGGGTTGAATTCCGTTCGCGCGGCGCGCCGGTCGCGCTAAAATGCGGCGATGATCGATCTTGCCGCCGCGACGCCGCTGGACAAAACCGCCCTGATCGGCGCTTGCGCACGCCTGCCGGCGGACATCGATGCGGCGCGTTTGCGCGCGCAAGTCGATGCGCTGCCGGATGCGATGTGGGAAACCCGCGGCGGCCGGCTCGGTCCGCACGACGCGGCGCGCGCGATTTTCCTGCGCGGCTACGCGCCGGCGGAAGGCCGGCACAAACCCGTCGAGGACCGCGAGGCGCTTGCCTACGTGCCCTACGCACGCGAGATCATCACGCTGCGGATAGGCGCCGATCCGCAGCGCTGCCTGCTTGCACGATTGCCGGGTGGCGCGGTGGTGCCGCCGCACAGCGACAACGGCCCGTATTTCCTCAAGACGATCCGCATCCACGTGCCGGTGATCACGCACGAAAAAGTATGGATGTACTGCGATGGGCGCGTGTACAACATGCGTGCGGGCGAAGTCTGGGCGTTGAACAACAGCGCCGAACACGCGGTCTGGAATGCCGATGCGACGCGGTCGCGCACGCACCTGATCTGCGATTACCTGCCCTCGCCGCAACTGCTCGACTTGCTGGCACGTTCCGACCGCGGCCTGGGCAAGGTCGACGCCGGCGTCGCAACATACCTGCAAGCCACGTCGATCGCCGGTTAACGGACCGCGAATTTCTCCGCCCGGCCCACGGTGGCCTGGATCGCGGGCAACACATCCAGGATTTCCGCCTCGTGGCGCTTCCACTTGTTCGGATCCGGCGGCGTCACCGTGTAGCGCGACAGCGGCAACGCATCCAGCGGTCTGTCCCAGGCAAAATCGACGGCCTTGCACAGGTGCGCGATCTCGGCCATCGGATCGGCCAGCAGTGAATCGTAGCGCGCAATCGTAATGCGCCCGCGTGGAATCGTGGCAAGGTCGTCGAGCAGTATCCGGGTCGCGGTTTCCCATTGCCGAGCGACGATCTGCGGCAGGGACAGGCCGTTCAATTCGCGCCAGCCGGGCGTCAGCAGCA
Source organism: Pseudomonadota bacterium (assembly GCA_018241165.1). Lineage (GTDB taxonomy): Bacteria > Pseudomonadota > Gammaproteobacteria > Xanthomonadales > Rhodanobacteraceae > Rudaea. Next base: position 2,223 of record JAFEEK010000471.1, on the reverse strand, counting down.
GCGACCACGGCAACTCGCCGGTCCAACCCGGCAGGTTGCGATACGTGGCGAAACGCCCGGAGCGCCACGCTTCGATCATGCTCGACAAGGTCTCGCGCACGTCGCGGTACAAAAACACGAACTGCGCCTGCGCAAACACCTTGTCCAGGAACGGGATGCGCAGCGAATTTTTCGGCGTCTTTTCGAGCAGGCGCACCGTCTGGCTTGCGGGGCGCATGCCGTCGCGGTCGCGCAGTTCCGCGGCGAAACGCCGGCGCAATTTTTCCGCCAGTTCCGGCGTGGCAAGGCTCGCGTCGAGCCGGTTCGAGTCGTAATTGTGCGCGATGACGTTGAGTTCGGGCACGCCCTCGATCATGGCGTGGCTCTCGCCACCGATCGTGTAGACGCCGCGCGCCTGCGCCAAGGTCTCGAACAACAAGGTCGAGCCCGAACGCGGCGGCGACATGATGAACACCGGGCGATCGAATGCAGGCTCGCCGCTCGTCGCGCGCGGGCCTGGAATCGAGGGCGCGTTCGGCAACGCTACCGTGGTCTGGCGCAACTCGTCGCCATCGGCAAGTTTCTTGTCGCTCAGCGCCATCGACAGCACCATGATGGACAGTGCATTGACCAGGCGCGATTCGTTGATCAACAGCACATCCATGGCATTCGCGCGCAGCCATTGCTCATAGGTCGTCAGCGCCTTGCGATACGCCGGCCAGCCGGCTGGCGCGGCGCCGAATTCCGACCACAATGCCGACCATGCACCAAGGAAGCGCGCGCTCACGGCCTTGACCGGTTCGAGCAAGGGGTGCGGTTGCGATTCGCCGAGCAGGAACGTGATGTGCTCGCGCAGTTCCCATGGCGTCATCACGATCGGCACGTTTTCCGATTCCATGCGCAGCGGCGCGTCGCGTTCGTCGGTCGGCGCGACGAACTGCGTGCGCCAGCCCGGCGGAACAGGCATGCCGCCGGACATCCTGCCGTCGCGCATCAGCTCGCCGAAATCGTCGCTGCCGACCGTGTCGGCGACGAGGTGGATGCGTTCGACGTCGTTCGGATTCGTCACGCGGTGACGCCGCCAGGTGTCGAAAATCCAGCATTCGCCGGCGGCCATGTGCACATCCTCGTCGCCGCAATGAAAGCGTACCGACGGGCTGGTCAGCACCGGCACGTGCACGCGCATGCGCGAACGCCAGTAGTAGTGCACGTCGAAATGCGGCGTGACTTCCGCCTGCGCGGTGAGCTTCATCAGGCGACTGCGACCCCACACCGCGCCGAGTCTCGACAGCACCTGCATCAGGTACGGGCATTCGCGCAGGTATTCCGTCGGGCGCATCGGTCCGGCGATGGTTTCCCTGGCCGGATCCCCATCTGCGGACAGCAGCGGCAGCCACAGGTTGCCCGGATATTTCTGCGGATGTTCGCGCCAATGCTCAGGGCCGAACACGAGCACTTCCCTGGCCAGACGCTCGGCGTCGAATTGGAGTGGAAGCTGGATGAAGGGAACGGGAAGTTTCATGCCCGCATTTTAGCTTGCCTGAAGGGTATTCACATCCGTTCGCGGCAAAGTACGGATGCGCTTTGCGACACGCGCAAAACCGTGCCATAGTGCCCGGCATGCGCCGGCGCTCGCCGCGTCGCTCTGGGGATGTGCACATGAGGGTCGTATTTTTCCGGATTCTCGGGAACGACATTCCGGTGCGCCACGCCGCGCATCAGACGCTGCGCAATCTGGAGTTCATTCTCGCCAACGAACCCGGGTTGCCGGGTTGTGAAAAACGATTCCTGCTCAACCGCATCGTCGCTCCCCGCCTCAAGGATCGGCTGGTGGCGATGATCGAGCAGGCCGGCCACGCATGGCAGGACATTCCCTTCGATGCCGATGCGTATCGCAGCCTGGCAACGATCGAAGAACGCGGTTTGTACCTTACCAACCAGAATGCGGCCAGAAATCGCTGTATCGAGCTTGGCCTGTCCGGCGGCGACGTGGTTTTGCCTTTCGACGGTCAGGTGATTTTCAGCGCCGAAGGCTGGCACGGCTTGCTCGATGCCCTGAACGCGAATGACACAGCACGCTATTTCATCATCCCGATGTTCCGCCTGCGCAACAACCAGCACGCGCTGGGACCCAAGCCCAGCGAAGATGACAACCACCTGTGGGCCGAGCCGCAGATTGCCGTGCGCACCGCTTGCGACATACGTTTCAACGAACGCCTGACCTACGGCCGCGCCAACAAGGTG
>JAFEEK010000470.1 GCA_018241165.1 Pseudomonadota bacterium | reverse complement strand
GCATCCAGCAGTTCGATCCGCTCGGCGTTGGCAGCCGGACCTTGAGCGAATGCCTGCGCGTGCAACTGGACGCCTGCGCCCCGGAAACGCCGGGTTGCAGCGTGGCCAAGGCGCTGGCTGCCGAACATCTGGAAGCGCTCGCGCGCAACGACCGCGCGCGCCTGTGCCGGCAACTGCACGCCGACGCGCAGGCGCTCGATGCCGCCATCGCCCTGATCCGCTCGCTGGATCCAAAACCGGGTGCGCAGATCGGCGCAGGCAAGGCCGAATACGTCGCCCCCGACGCCTACGCGATCAAGCACAACGGCCGCTGGAGCGTGAGCCTGAGCCCGAACTGCCAGCCGAAACTTGCGATCAACCAGCAGTATGCCGCGCTGATCGCGCGCGCGCGGCGCGATGACGCATCGTACCTGCGCGGCCAATTGCAGGAAGCGCGCTGGCTGATCAAGAGCCTGGAAACGCGCGCCGACACCGTGCTGAAGGTGGCCGGCGCGATCGTGCGTGCGCAAAGCGCCTTTCTCGAATTCGGTCCCGAGGCGATGCGCCCGCTGGTGCTGCGCGAGATCGCCGAGGAAATCGGCATGCACGAATCAACGGTGTCGCGCGTGACCACGCGCAAATTCCTGCACACCCCGCGCGGCACCTTCGAGTTCAAGTACTTTTTTTCCTCCGGCGTGGCCACCGTCGATGGCGGCGCCGCATCGGCGACCGCGATCCAGGCAATGATCCGCAAGCTGATCGGCGAAGAAAAAAAGGAGCGCCCGCTATCCGACCAGACTCTCGCGGTAGAACTGAACAAGCGCGGCATCGAAGTCGCGCGGCGCACCGTGGCCAAGTACCGCGAAGCGCTGAATATCCCGTCATCCAACGAGCGCAGCCGGCTGGGCTGAAGGAGGCGAGGAACCCCGACTGATTTCACCGGTCTGATCTGTTATCCCGCCCATTGCGGGATGTCGTCCCATTCGTTCCGGAGGTAGTTATGCAGATTACTGTCAGTGGTCACCAGGTTGTCGTCACTCCCGCCCTGCGCGATTACGCGACCGGCAAGCTCGAGCGCATCGTCCGCCATTTCGACCATCTGCACGACGTCGCCGTCACCTTGAGCGTGGAAAAGCTGCTGCAAAAAGCCGAAGCCACGCTGCATTGCGCGAACAGCAAGATCATCCACGCCGACGCCCAGGCCACGGACCTGTACGCGGCCATCGACGCGCTGGCCGACAAGCTCGATCGCCAGATCAAGAAACACAAGGAAAAGATCACCAACCACAATCGCGACAGCGTGCGCCAGGCGCGCTACGGCTAAGCGGCACGCACTTCCCCCTCCCGCAGGAAGGGGAATCGAGGGGGATGTGCTTCTTGCTGCATCCCCCGATGCTTCGCATCGACCCCCTTCGTGCCGAAGGGGGTATGCGCCTCGGGCCCGCAGGAAAGGTAAAAATCCAGTCAGGTCTTGACGCGATAACACGGCACGTAAGCCGTCCCGGGCAATTTCATGCGCTGCTGTTCGACGAAGCTCGTCAGCAGCGCATCCAGGGCGCGCATGATTTCCGGATCGCCGTCGATCACGAACGGGCCATTCGCGGCGATCTCGCGCAGGCCGTCTTCCTTGACGTTGCCGGCGACGATGCCGGAGAACGCGCGGCGCAGATCGGCGGCAAGCAGATGGCGCGGCTGGTCGCGGTGCAGGTTGAGCCCGGCCATGTTCGCATGCGTTGGCCGGAACGGCTGCTGGAATGCGTGTTCGATGGTCAGCGCCCAGTTGAAGAAGAACGCATCCTTGTTGTCGAGGCGATACAGGCGAACCTTTTCCACGCCTTCGGCCATGCGGCGCGAGGTTTCCTCCGGGTTGCCAACGACGATGCGGTAGTGTTCCGCGATGCTGTCGCCAAGCACGAGCTTGAGAAAGGCATCGATGCGTTCGAAATACGCCGCCGACTCGCGCGGGCCGGAAAATACCAGCGGGAATGGCACGCCGGCGTTGGCCGGATGCAGCAGGATGCCGAGCAGGTACAGGATCTCTTCGGCCGTGCCGACGCCGCCGGGGAACACGATGATGCCATGGCCGGTGCGCACGAAAGCTTCAAGGCGCTTTTCGATGTCCGGCATGATCACCAGGTTATTCACGATCGCATTCGGCGATTCGGCGGCGATGATGCCGGGCTCGGTAATGCCGATGTAGCGACGCCCGCGCAGGCGCTGCTTCGCGTGCGCGATCGTCGCGCCCTTCATCGGGCCCTTCATCGCGCCCGGCCCGCAGCCGGTGCAGATGTCGAAACCGCGCAGCCCCAGTTCGTAGCCGACCTTCTTGGTGTAGTCGTATTCGGTACGTGAAATGGAATGACCGCCCCAGCACACGGCAAGGTTCGGCTCGACATTCGGTTTGAGCGCGCGCGCATTGCGCAGGATCTCGAAAACGGCATGCGTGATGCCGTGCGAATCCTCCAGTTGGAACCGGCCGGCCTGGATCTGGTTGGCGACATAGACGATGTCGCGCACCACGGCAAACAGCAGTTCGTGGATGCCGCGGATGATGTGACCATCGACGAAGGCGCTGGCCGGCGCGTTTTTCAGCTCCAGCTTGATGCCGCGATCCTGCTGCAGCACCTGGATGTCGAAATCGGGATAGCTTTCGAAAATGCCAAGGGCATTGTCGTTTTCGCTGCCAGAGGTCAATACGGCCAGTGCACAACGGCGCAACAAGGCATTCAGGCCGCCCTGGCTTGCATCGCGCAGGCGCGTGACTTCGTTGCGGGAAAGCACATCCATGCCCGCGACCGGGGCGATGCGGGCATTGACCGTGGGGAGTTTCGTTGTGTTTGTCTTTTTGTCCATGGGTGAAGTGTAACGCAAAAAAAAACGGCGCCCTTGCGGGGCGCCATTTTTTTACTGCGGATTAAGCCCGGATCAGAACTTGTAGCGCAAGGTAAACAGAATCTGCCAGCGCGAAACCACACGTGTCGGGTTCTGGTAACTGTCGTACAAGCTGTAGGCCTGCGGCGGCTTGCTCAGGTCGTAGACGTACTGGCCATTGGCGATTTTCGCACCGGGCACCAGGTAACGCGAGCCGAAGAAACCGGCGTTGTTGACATCGCCCCACTTCTTGTTGAGCAGGTTCAGGAAGTTGTAGATATCCATGCGCAGGACGAACTTGTCCGTGCCGAAGAAGCCCGGCAATTCCTGCTGCAAGCCCAGGTCGAGCTGGTTGACCCACGGCGAGTTCGAAGCATTGCGGCCGGCGATCTGTCCGCGGTGCTTGCTCAGGTACGAGTTATGGTCGATGTAGGAATTGAAGGCATCGATTTGTGCTTGCGTGGCGCTGCCGTAGCTCACCAGCGGATCGCTCTTCAACGGGATGTACGCCAGGTCGTCGTTGGACAAGGTGTCGCCATTGACGTCGCTGCCGAAGACCCAGCTGTAGGGCAGGCCGCTGTGGCCGCTGTAGAACAACGAGGCTGTCGTCTTGTTGTCGCCAAAGAACGCGTGCTCCCAGTTCAACGCGGCCTTGAACGACAACGGGATGTTGAAGCGCGAATTCGCCGCAACGATGTCGTTCGGATTGATGCGCGCGTTGTAGTTGAAGTTCGACCACGCCTGCGAGCTGGTGCCCGGGTTGACGTCGGTGGCATGCGTGAAGGTGGCGCTGATGGTGCCGCTCAAACCGTTATCCCACGGCTTGCTCAGCGCCAGGGTCAGCGAATTGCTCATGCCCTGGCTGGTGTTGGTCAATTCGGTCGAACGATAGTAGATTTCCGGATAGGAGCCGTTGTTGGCACCAGTACCGTTGCTGGTGTTCTTCCAGTACGACAGACGCCCGTCCGGCAAGGTGCCGTTCGGCACACCGATGTTCGGCGCGATGTAGGCAATGGCATCCTGCGCCTTGATGAACATGTACTCGGCCGAACCCACAAGGCCCCACCACGGCAATTCGGAATCGTAAGCCAGGTTGAACTTCAGCGAGGTCGGCAACTTGAAGTTCGGATCCAGCGTGTCGATCTGGCAGTTCGCATTGGCGGTGCAAATGCCGGACGCGACCGGGCCCGGGCTGTTCTGGTTGTAGGGATCCGGGCTGAACGGGTACTTCGTCGGATCCGTGCTGCGGAACTGCTTCGCACCAACCACGCCGTTGTTGATGTACGGGTTGGACAACCACACGGTCGGCGGAGTGCTTTGGAACAGGCCCACGCCGCCGTGCAGCTGCATGCGCAGTTCGGTGTCGAAGTTGTAGTTGAAGGCCACGCGCGGCTCGACGACCAGGTTCTTGCTGCCCAGCGTGGTATTCGGCGCATAGCCGAAGCGCTCTTCCCAATAGCTCTTGCCGGTCGCCGGATCGATCGCCACCGGCGGTGCATGATCGGCATCGGGCATGTCGACGCGCAGGCCATAGGTGAGCGAGAAGCGGTCGGTCGCCTGCCACGTATCCTGCAGGAACGGGCTGAATTGGGTGTATTTCCAGGTACCGGCGCTGTCGGCGAGGGTAACGCCGATCGGCAGGACGTTCACGACATAGCTGCTGTAGTTGCCTGCGGCAATCTCGTCCGCCGGCGTGCCATTGCCGTTCTTGTCGTAGAACCCGTAGGAGCCATGCAGCAACTGGCCGAACACGTCGGCGGTCTTGTTGCTCATGTAGTCGAAGCCGAGCTTGACCACGTGTTCGCCCAGATGCCAGGTGCCGGCCAGCGTGCCATTGAGGCGCTTGCTGGCGATCGAGTTCTCGTGGCGATAACGGTCTTCACCCGCGATGACCCAGTCGGTGGTGGCGGGAATGCTGCCGGCGTAGTTCGGGCAGTTGGATGCAGACGGAGTGAAGCAAGCATATACCTCGGGCTGATTCTTGGCCGCGCCGTTGGTGTTGTCGAACTTCTGGTAGCCGAGCTTGAACTCGGTACTGAACGTGTCGGTCCAGTCGCTGAACAGCTGGAAGGAATAGTTGTTGGTCTTGCTGGAGACGGTGTAATAGTCGCTGGAAAGGATGACGCTGGACGGCTTCACGTACGCAGAATACGGGGTCGGCTTCGTCTCCTCGGTGCGTTGATAGGTAAAGCTGGCGCGTTGGCTGTCACTGATGTTCCAGTCCACCTTGGCCAAAGTGCGTTTGTCTTCCTGGGTCAGGCCGGCGCCACCACCGCCATTGGTGCCAGGATCGATGCCGATGGTCTTGAACGCCTGCGCGACCGCATCCACTTGCGCCTGGGTAAGGCCGCCACTGCTCACGGCGTCGGTGCCGACACCCTGGATGCCGGTGACTTTCTGGTCTTCATAGCCGAGGAAGAAGAACAACTTGTCCTTGATGATCGGCCCGCCGAGGGTGAATCCGTAGGTCTTGTTCTGGTCGAAGCCCGTATAGCTGGCGCCGCTGCGGCTCTCGCCGATCATGTCGCTGCCATCCGTATACGCACCGTAAACCGAACCATGGAACTCATTCGTGCCCGACTTGGTGACGGCGTTGATGTTCGCGCCGACGGAATCGAACGCGGTGTCGTAATCGGTCGCCTTGATTTCATAGGCGGCGATCGTGTCGGGCGAAATCGGCGAACCGGTAAAGCCCAGGCCGTTCGCATTCAGGCCGAACGGATCGGTCACCGACAGGCCATCGACGCTGATGTTGTTGTAACGGTTGTTCTGGCCGGCCAGCGAAATCGAACCGTCGTTCTGGTCGGTGACGGTGATGCGCGGGTCGAGGCGGGCGATGTCGTCCAGCGAGCGGTTGCCGCTGACCGCGGTTTCCAGCGCGCGGCCGCTGACACTGGTGCCCAGGCCCTTGTTGTCGGCGTTGAACTGCGCGTCCAGCGCGGACGCGCTGACGGTCACGCCGGCAAGCTCGGTGGCCGCTGCGGAGGCAGCGGACAGATTCGCCGTGGCGACCTGGCCCAGTTCGATATAGATGTTGTCGGCATCGATTTCCTTGATGCCATTGCCGGTTGCTTCGACGTGGTAGGGGCCACCGACGCGCAAACCCTGCGCGATGTAGCGACCGTTGGCGTCGGTCGTCGTCACCGAGGCCGTACCGGAAGGCACGTGCACGATACGCACTGTCGCACCGGCGACCGGTTTTCCCGCAGCGTCACTGACGCGGCCGGACAGGCCCGACGAGGTGGTCTGCGCCATCGCGCTCGTCATCGCCAGCAAACTCGCCAGCAGCCAGAAAAGAATTTGTACCCCGAGAGACTTTTTCATCTGAGCAACCCCTTTACCTACTGTTCGACCATGAAAAACAACACGATTTGACTCGGTGCCACGATCAGCAAGCCACACCAGCCGACTTCGCAAAAACCAAGCGCCGGCAAGAATTCCCGAACGATGATTTAAGCGCAGTTTAACAAAAAATACCGGAAGCGCACCCCGGGGCAGCAAAATAATCCGTCCACATGACAGGCGTATTGCGCCAGATCAATGCTTGCCGAGATAGATGACCACACCATCGAGGAACATTTGTACGGAGAGCGCGACCAGCAACATGCCGGTCAATCGCTCCAGAGCCGTGAGCACGCTCGCCCCCAACCAGCGGAACAGATAGGTCGATGACAGCAGGATCACCGCGGTAGCAAGCCATGCGCAGAACAGGGCGATGCTCCAGTCGGCAGTCCGCCCCGGGTTGGAATTGGTCAGGAGCATCAGCGCAGCCATGGCCGATGGACCGGCAACGCCGGGAATCGCCATCGGCACGATGAACGGCTCGGTGCCGGTGGCACCGCCGAAGATGCCGCCTTCGCGCGGCGGAAAGATCATCTTCACGCCGATCAGGAACAGCACGATGCCGCCGGCGATGCTGACCGATTCCGCGCGCAACTGCAGCGCGGAAAGTACGTAGCCACCGCCGAACAGGAACGCAAACAGCACGGCCAGCGCAATCAGCAGCTCGCGCACCAGAACGCGACGACGGCGCTCCGGCGCCACGTTCTTGAGCAGGCTCAGGAACAGCGGAATGTTGCCGAGCGGGTCCAGGATCAGAAACAGCAGGACGCCCGCCGACAGCGTGCTCAGGCCATGCTCCACGTGGTGATCCCCGTAATCGGACTGCGGCGTTTATACCACAACGCATTCAACGCAAATCGAGCGTGCCTGCAACCTGCGCGGCATCGGCGCCGAGCAGGTAGACCACGGCATCCGCGGTCGCATCCGGCAAGGCGATCGTGGCCGCGTCCTCGCCGAAATATGCGGCATGGCGCAACTTCGTGCGCATCGGCGCGGGCAGCAACGCATGCGCGCGCACGCTCGTGGATTCCCATTCGTCGCGCAGGATCGAAACCAGACCCGCCAGCGCGTGCTTGGCGACACCGTATGCGCCCCAATACGCGCGACTTACCCGCTCCGGATCATCGAGTACGAACACCACGCCCGCCTGTGCCGATTCGCGCAGTAGCGGCAGGCAGGCCTGGGTGAGCAGGAACGGCGCAGAGACGTTCACATGAAGGCCGCGCAGCCATGCCTCGGCTTCGATGTCGCTGGCCGGTTGCAGGGTTTCGAAATGCGCCGCGGCATGGACGATGCCGTCGAGACGGCCGTATTCGCGTTCGATCGTGGCCGCAAGTTCCGCGTAATCGCGCGGCGTCGCTCCGGTCAGGTCCAGCGGATAGATCGCCGGTTGCGCGAGCTTCAGTGTCAGGATTTCGTCGTAGACCTTTTCCAGCCGCGCAATGCGTCGGCCGAGCAAAACAACGCTTGCGCCCGCACGTGCGCACGCCAGCGCGCTGGCGCGACCCAAGCCGCCGGCCGCGCCGGTGATGAGCACGATGCGATCGCGCAAATAGTCGGGCGGCGCCTGCCAGTTGGCTGGCAAGCGCGCGTGGATGGGCGCGGACATGCGTGGATCAGGCCTTCTTGGCTTCCTTGACCATGCGCTCGAGTTCGCCGCTTTCGTAAAGTTCGAGCGTGATGTCGCAACCGCCGATCAATTCGCCGTTGATGAACAACTGCGGGAAGGTCGGCCAGTTGGAATAATGCGGCAGATTCGCGCGCACTTCGGGGTCTTCGAGCACATTCACCGACGCGAATTCCGCGCCAACCGCCTTTAGCGCCTGCGAGGTGCGACTGGAAAACCCGCACATCGGGAATTGCGGCGTGCCCTTCATGAACAACACGATGGGGTTGGATTGCACGGTTTGCTTGATGCGTTCGATGGTGTCCATGGAATGTCCGGAAAACCGCGCGGCACATCCGCGCGCAGACGCCAATTGTAGCAGCCACGGCGTATACTCGCAGGTCGGACTTTGCACTCAAGGAGACTTCCATGGCTATCGAACTTCCCGCCCTGCCTTATGCGCGCGACGCGCTGGCGCCGCACATCTCGGCCGAAACGCTCGACTATCACTACGGCAAGCATCACCAGGCCTACGTGACCAACCTCAACAACCAGATCAAGGGCACCGAATTCGAGGCGCTGGATCTCGAATCCATCGTCAAGAAGGCGCAAGGCGGCATGTTCAACAACGCCGCGCAGGTCTGGAACCACACGTTTTACTGGAACAGCCTGTCGCCGAAGGCCGGCGGCGAACCATCCGGCAAGCTGGCGGATGCGCTCAAGAAGGCGTTCGGCGGATTCGCGCAGTTCAAGGATGAATTCGGCAAACTCGCGGCTGGCACGTTCGGCTCGGGCTGGGCCTGGCTGGTGCAGCGCGCCGACGGATCGCTCGGTATCGTCAGCACGTCGAACGCGGCCACGCCGATCACCGGCGCCGACCGTCCGCTGCTGACCTGCGATGTCTGGGAACACGCCTATTACATCGATTACCGCAATGCGCGACCGAAGTACGTCGAGGCATTCTGGAACCTGGCGAACTGGGAGTTCGCCGCGGCGCAGATGAAGTAACCGTGGCGTTGCCGCAGGGCGCAAGTGCGTCCTGAGGGTTTCCGCTCGCGCCGAGTAAGTTCTCATTCGTCATTCCGGACAAGCCCGCATAGCGGGCGCGATCCGGAATCCAGTGCCTTTGCCTGCCTTGCTGGCCTGAAAGCAAAAGTCGCTGGATTCCGGGTTCCGCCTGCGGCGGCCCCGGAATGACGAGCCAAAAATGGTGCAATGACAACCGATCAGCGTTCTGTCATCGAAACCCGCATCGAAAAATCGATGGCGCGCACATGCTTGGTCAGGGCGCCGACCGAAATATAGTCGACGCCCGTTTCCGCCAGCGCACGAACGCGATCCAGGCTCACGCTGCCGGAGACTTCCAGCTTCACGCGCCCGGCGACGTGCGCAACCGCACGACGGATGTCGTCGAGCGAGAATTCGTCGAGCATGATGCGATCGACGCCGGCCGCGAGTGCTGCATCGAGTTCGCCGAAATTTTCGACTTCCACTTCCAGCAACAAATCCGGATGCCGCGCGCGCGCCGCGCGCACTGCGGCCGCCAGCGAACCGGCCGCCGCGATGTGGTTTTCCTTGATCAGGATGGCGTCGAACAGGCCGATGCGGTGATTCGACGCGCCGCCGCAACGTACCGCGTATTTCTGCGCGTAGCGAAGGCCCGGCAAGGTCTTGCGTGTATCGAGGATCGCCGCGCGCGTACTGCGAACGGCATCCGCATACTGCGCGGCGACCGTGGCCGTGCCAGACAGCGTTTGCAAAAAATTCAGGGCGCTGCGTTCGGCGCCGACCAGCGCGCGCGCGTTGCCGTGCAGCTCGCACACGATGCCGTCCGCGTCGATGCGCCCGCCTTCGCCGACACGCCATTCGATGCGGGCTACGGGATCGAGTTGGCGAAAACACGCATCGAACCAAGGGCGCCCGCAAATGACCGCCGCCTCGCGCGCGATCACGCGCGCCTGCGCGCTCGACTCGGCCGGCAAAAGGTCTGCGGTAACGTCGCCACTGCCGAAATCCTCGGCCAACGCGCGGCGCGCGTCGGCGAGAACGCTTGCCGGATCCGGTAACGCTAACGCCGCATCCGTCACGTCATGCCGCCGGCGTTTCCGGTTTAGCGTGCGCCGCTTTCAGGCGCGCGCCGATCGCATCGAGGGCGCGGTCGAACAAGGGCACTTCTTCCAAGATCGCCGCATCGCCGCGACGGATTTCGACGGCCAGCGCCTGCACGGTCTTGTCGGCGACTTTCAGACCCTTGCGGTTGACGAACAGGTATTTGGAACTGATCGGGCTTATCCACGACAGTTTCGCGCGCTCCTTGCTGCCATCCGCACCGGTGAATTCGACCCACGTCCCCACCTTCATGGCCGTGACCTGGCGCAGATGTTCGTCCTCCTCGCCAAGATCCGGCGGCGCGGCATCTACCTCGGCGCGCAGGACGATTTCTTCTTCGACCGGACTGTCGATCGCGGCTGCGGTCGCGGTGGCAGTACCGACGATTTCGAACCCCGGCGACGCGGCTTCCTCCACCGTCGCGACCTCGGCAGCCACGGGGGAATCGCCGTTGAGCAAATTGGTATAGAACGCGTTGAGCTCGTGCATCAATTGGCGGACGTCGTTCTCGTGGTAGGCAACGGTGGCCAAACCGTGGCGCAGGGATTTTTCCAAGGCCGGCAGGATGCCCTTCAGGCGCATGCGATCGGCATCGCTGGCCTTGGGTTGCGCGCTCCACACGAACTCATCGGCGAAGCGCAGCGCCTGGCGCCATTCGCCGGAATCCTGACCCTGGCGCAGCAGCGTCAGCACCAGGTAATTCGCCCACGGCCGCGTGAGCACGGTGCGGACGATCTCCGGCAATTGACGGTTTTCGACGCGCTGCAGGATTTCGCGTGCGGATATGCGCCGCGCCGAGTGCAATTTCTCGCGACCGCGAGTGGCTTCCGCGGCGCGTTGCTCGGCCAGGTCCGCGCGTTTGCGATTGGCGTCGAGGAACGTCTCGAAATCGACGCGCTCCTTCTCGAAAATAGACAGGTCGTCGTCGAATTCCTTGAGCAGGCTCTCCACCGTCTGCTTGACCTTGTCGTACAGGCGGTGGTCCCGGTCGGATTCCTCGGACCAGCCCATGCTCGCCTGCGCCATGGTGTCGAGCAATTGCCGCGCCGGGTGCGATTTCTGCGCGAACAGATGCTTGTCGAGGATCGCAGCCTTGAGGAATGGAATCTGCAGGCGCCCGAGCAAGGCCTGCATCTGCGGCGGCAGGTTGCGATCCTGCAGGATGTATTCGAACAGCATGCCGACGAGGTCGATGGTGTCTTCGTCGGCGCCCGCGACATGCGCGTGGTCGCTGCCGTGCAGCTTGCCGGCCTGGTCGAGCAGTTCCTGCTTGATCTGTTGCACCGCTTGCGCGGCATCGGCTGCCGTGTTCGCGCTGCTCTGCGCCGCCCAGGCCTGGTTTTGCAGCAAGGTCAACGCCGACAGCAGGTCGGTCGGCGCGATGTATGGAACCGCGGCTCCCGTCCCCGGCGCGTACTCGCCCGCGCCGCCCTCGCCGCCCGCCGGCGCCGTCGCGCGACGGCTTGCAAGAAGGCCGCGCACGGTGTTGTACAACTCGACCTGAAGCTGCGCGGCCATCGGATCGTACTGCGCGGCGTACGGTGCATAACCGCCTTCCGCGGGTACCTCGCCTTCCGCCGCAGGCGGCGCGCCGGCTTGTTGAGGCATGGCTGGTGGGCGCGGACCGCGCGGCGCGGCGCCGGCGACGACATGCCGGATCTGCGGCAATACGCCGGCCTGGATCAACTGCGCGCCGATTTCCTCGTACAGCGCATCCAGCCCGGACAGGACATAGCGATCGAACAACTTGTAGACGATCAACTGCGTCTGCAGGTTCAAGTCCAGCTCGCGCATCGCGATGCGGAACCCCTGGCACAACTGCGCGGGGCCTACCGGATTGGTCGCATCCTCGACTTTGGCGCCTCCGCACAGCACCGACAGGCGCTGGTTCATCGCGTACAGCGGCCGCGCGAGGCGACTGTCGTTCTTGGCCACCGCGCTGGCGATGGCCAGGGACTCTTCCAGTTCGCTGTCTTCGACCAGTGACAGGCCTTCCGCATCGGCCTTGTTAGCATCGGGCTTGTTCGCCTGCAGCTTGCCCGCGGCAAAATCGTTGAAGATGCGACCGAGTTGTTCCTGATAGACGCGCTCGACCAGCTGGCGCTTCTTGCGCACCTCGCGCATGCCGTCGAAATACTGGGTCTGGATGGCATTGTTCTCGGCCTTCTCGGCCAGATCGAACAGGGCGTCGTCGATGTTCTCGAACAGCGTCGCAACCAGACCCTGCACGCGCTTGAGCGCGGTACCGCGCACGGCCCGCAGCAATTCGCCAAGGCGGTCGCCGCCCGCAGCCTGCGTGTTCTGGCGCTGCTGCAGGTCGACGATCTTGCTGTTGTCGCCGGAAGAATTCATTGCGCTGGTATCGCCACGCGAGAGTGCGCGGCGTCCCTGTGTGTGCCTGCGTCGAGGATAAATCCGATCATGCGCGAAAATGTGTCACAACTCACAAAATTCAGACGTATCCGCCAGGCGCGGGATTGCGGCGACAAGCGGCATTCAACGCGACGGGAAACCTTCCATCCGCGCCACGGCGATCGCTTCGTCGGCAAGCATGACGGGAATTTCGTCGTCGACGCGGTATACGCGCTTGCCGTCGCTGGTGATCAGTCCGCCAGCAAGCGCGCCCGTCACCGTTGCATCCGCCACCGTGCGCGCATTGCCGCCGGCGATGACACGGTTGAGCGATTCCAGTTCGGATCGCGTCAACGGTCGCAGCGATTGTTTCGTCGCCGGGCAACACAGGATGTCGAGCAATCGCTTGTCCATCGGTTTGGGAGAAAGCACGAGTTGCGCCTAGAATATCCGTTTTGAGGGGCTCAGGCCATGAACACCGGCAACGCACGGCCAGCGCGCATCGGCGTAGTGATGGGTTCGCGCTCGGACTGGGACACGTTGCAACACGCCGCCGAAACGCTCGACCGGCTCGGCATCGCGCACGAAGTGCGCGTGGTGTCCGCGCACCGCACGCCCGACCTGCTGTTCGACTACGCAAACTCGGCACAAACACGCGGTCTGCGCGCGATCATTGCCGGCGCCGGCGGTGCGGCGCACCTGCCCGGCATGCTCGCGGCGAAGACTCGTGTGCCTGTGCTCGGCGTTCCGGTGCAATCGCAGGCGCTCAATGGCATGGATTCGCTGCTGTCGATCGTGCAGATGCCGGCCGGTATCCCGGTCGCCACGTTCGCGATCGGCAAGGCCGGCGCGACCAACGCCGCCCTGTTTGCCGCAGCGCTGCTCGCCGCGGAAGACGCCGACATCGCGCGGCGCCTGGATGCGTTCCGCACCGAGCAAACCGCCAAGGTGCTGGAAAATCCAGATCCGCGCGCGCCGTGAAAACGATCGGACTATTGGGCGGTGGCCAGCTGGCGCGCATGCTCGCGCTCGCCGGTGCGCCGCTGGGCGTGCAGTTTCTCGCCGTCGACAGCGTGGCCGATGCCTGCGCCAGCCAGGTCGCGCCGCTGCTGGTAGCCGACTGGCGCGATTTCGCCGCACTGGAGAAGTTCGCCGCCCGCATCGACGTGGCGACCTTCGATTTCGAGAACGTACCCGCCGACACCGCGCGCTGGCTTGCCGAACGCGTGCGCGTTTCGCCGAATCCGCGCGCGCTCGCACTGGCCCAGGACCGGCTCGCGGAAAAATCCATGTTCCGCGAACTTGGCCTGCCCACCGCCGATTTCGCCACCGTCGACAGCCGCGCCGACCTTGCGCGCGCCGCGCGCGCGGTGGGTTATCCGGCGATCCTGAAGACGCGCCGCCTGGGCTACGACGGCAAGGGCCAGTTCCGCCTGCGCAGCGAAGCGGACCTGGACGCCGCCTGGCAGGCGATCGCCGGCGCGCCGTCGATCCTGGAAGCCTGGGTGCCGTTCGATCGCGAGGTCTCGATCATCGCCGTGCGCGGCAGCGATGGCACATTTTCCACTTATCCACTCGTACAGAATTGGCACGCGGACGGCATTCTTTCCGCCAGCCTCGCGCCGGCTCCGGATTCCGCCGCACTCACGCAAGCCGCTGCGGGCCACGCGCGCGCGATCGCCGAACACCTGGATTACGTGGGCGTTTTCGCGCTGGAACTGTTCGTCAAGGACGGCCGCCTGCTCGGCAACGAAATGGCGCCGCGCGTGCACAACTCCGGCCACTGGACGATCGAAGGCACGGCGTGCAGCCAGTTCGAGAACCACGTGCGCGCCGTGCTCGGCATGCCGCTCGGCGATACCGCGGCATTGGGTGCCAGCGTCATGCTGAATTTCATCGGCGAATTGCCGGATGCGCGCGCCGTTCTGGCACAGCCGCGCGCGCACTGGCACGACTACGGCAAATCGCCTCGCGCCGGGCGCAAGGTCGGTCACGCAACGATTTGCGCGGATACGGCAAAGGAACTCGGTGAACGCCTCGCGCGCGTGGCGCATGCGCTCGGCCGCGAGGCACAGGCGGCGCCGGTGCTCAAGGTACTTTCCGCGTAACCGCGGCTACAACTTGCCCAGGTAATGCAGCACGGCTGCTGCCGCGGCGGCGATCACGACGATTGCGACCACGACCCACAATCCCTTGCCGGATTTGGCCGGTGCGGCTACTGCCACAGGCGGTTCCGGCGCGCGTTGCGCCGCCGCGGCGGCTTCGGCGGCCGGCGACATGAGCAGGAAGCGCACCGTATCCAGGCGCAGCTCATCGCCATGTTTCATCAGCACCGTGCCGTGCACGCGCTGGTTGTTGACGAAGGTGCCGTTCGCCGAACCCATGTCCTCGACCATCACGCCATCCGGCACGACCTGCAACTTGGCGTGATGGCGGGAGATTTCGTCGCTCGGGATGCTGATGTCGCATTCGGCGCTGCGCCCGAGCGTGAGCGCACCGACCACGCCGAACGTCTTGCCGAACGTCGGGCCCGACACGCCACGCATCACGAATTTCGGCAACGCCATGCGTACGCGCGTGCGGCCATCTTCGTCGCCGGCGGGCGCGCGCCGCGGCAATGGCAGCGTGGCTTTTTCGGTCGCGACCACGCGTGCGCCGACCCGGGCGAACACGAGCAGGTCGCCCGGCTTGAGCGCCGTCTCTGCCGCGATCTGCTTGCCATTGAGCACGGTCACGGCGTCGCCCAATGGCTGCGCAAAGACCTGGCCATCGCGCACGAGCAGTTTGCAGTGGCGCGGGGCGATTCCCGGTGCGGCCAGCATGACCGCGCAGTCAACGCCGGCGCCGACCAGAACCTCGCCCTGGCCGATTTCAACCGCGTCATGCTCTGCGTTGGGGAACAGCAGCTTCATCCGGCGGACCTCATGGGAAAATGGCGAACGCGCGCCAGTATAAACTTGAATCCCGAACTATTTGTCGACGTCGCGCACAACGCGAAACCCGATCGTGTTCTGTGCGGCATCGTTGCCGCGGAAATCGTTACTGTCGCTCCCGTCCCTGGACGCCCACGAACGACCGCGCGCGATGTTCTTGCCGCAGCCCTCCGCCGCCTTCGCGCCGATGCCGCAGGTGTCGATCCACACGCGCACCTTGCCGTCGCCGGCGCGGCCGCGGTCGAATTCGCCGGACGTCGGCAACCGGTAGTTCTTGCCGGTTTCACGGCCGAGCCACTGCGTATAGGCAATGGCCTGTGCAATGCTCACGCACACTACCGGCTGATCGTCGCCCCAGTTGCCGCCTTCAATGCCGGGTTTTTGCCAATCGCGTCCGCCCGACCCGGTGAAAATCTTTTCGCGGTCGCCGCACTCGTGCTGCTTGCCGGCGAATTGCTTCTGCCCTGCCGCATTCCAGAAACGGGCGAATTCGCTGCGCGTCACGTCGTGGCGCGCCATCGCCAGATGCGCGTCGAGCAGGACCATGTCCGGGCCCTGGCCGCCATCGGCAAGCTTGTCGCGAAACGCGAACCCGGGTTCGCCGATGCTGGCCGCGAATTTCTGGCCGGCGCGCGCGTCGGCGTTGTCCGGATCGAGCTGCAGCGCAGCCTGATACGCCGCTGCCGCAGCCGTCTTGTCCCAGGCCGCCGCCGCAGCCTTGCCTTTGGCGACATACGGCGCGGCGGCATCGTGCCGTGCCGATGCGATGGTCTTGCCGACATCGACATCGTCGGGCACGTTCTTGATGACATCGGCAGCACGCTGCAGAAATTGGCCGAATTGCGCGGTGTCGCCGTTGGCAAGACTTTTCTGCGCGAACTCGATGTATTTTTTCGCGATGTCGGCGATGCCCTGTTTCGCCGCCTTGCTGCGCGAATCCAGGCGCAGCGCCAGCTGGAAACGCTCCAGCGCATTGTCGCCGGCCGGCAAAGTCAGGCGCTGCTGGGCGAGCGCCTGGCGTCCCAGCCGCAAGGCTTCTTCCAGCGGATCGACGACGGTTGGATTCTGTTCGACCAACGCGGCCGACGCATCCGGGTTTTGCGCATTGTTGGCGTCGATGCTGTCCATCGCGGTGAGCGGTGGTGCTGACGGCGGCGCCGGTACTGCCGCAGTATCGGAGGTCGGGGCGGGCGGTGGTGGTGAAACCTCGGCCGGAGCAGCCGCAACCCGGGCGGACTCGGTCTCCGTGGGCGGCGCATGGCGACGGCTGAGCAATGCCACCGCGATCAAGGCGACCCCGGCGATGGCTACGGCGACCGGCCACCAGCGCGCGATGCCCGTCCGCGCTGACGGCTCCCGTGCCGACGCTGTCGCCGCAACTGGCGGCGGGTTCGCCGGCGCGACCTTGACGTTGCGCTGCGTGGCCGCGCTGTCGGCTTCGGGTTTGCGCGGCTCGGGCAACTTTCCGGCGGGCCTGGTCGCCGCCTCGTTGCGCTTTGCCTGCACCTGGGCAAGTTCTTCCGGCCGCGGCAGACGCTGCATGGGCACGGTGGCGCGTTCGGCTGCCGGTACCGCGGTTGGCGTCGCGGCATCTTCGCGGAACAGCGCTGCGTATTGCGGCGCAACGCCAGCCAGCGCATCGAGGAACTGCTCGGTATCGGGGTAGCGATCTTTCGGATCCTTGGCCAAGGCGCGATCGATCAGGGATTGCCAGTGCGCATGCTCAGCGGGCAAACGCGGAATCGGCTCGAACACATGGGCGTAGGCCACGGCGAATCCGTCCGCGCCGTCGTAAGGCGGCTTGCGCGCGAGCCCGTAATAGGCGAGCACGCCAAGACTGTAGATGTCCGAACGCGCGTCCACATCGCCGCCCCGCGCCTGTTCCGGACTCATGTAGTGGCTGGTGCCGACGGAAAAGCCGCTGCTGGTGATGTGGCCGCCGGTGACGGTGGCCAGGGCGATGCCGAAATCGGTCAGCACCGGATTGCCGTTGGCGTCGTAAAGCACATTGCCCGGCGCCACGTCGCGGTGCACGTAGCCGCGCTGGTGCGCATAGCCCAGCGCACGCGCCACGCCGGCCAGGGTGACGACCAGTTCGCGCTCGTCGATGCCGCGCGTCACGCGCCCGGAAAAATCGCCGCCCGGAAGGTATTGCATCGAAAAATAATGCAGTTGCGCCGGAGTCACGCCGACGTCGTACACCGCGACGATGTTCGGGTGCGCGAGCGAGGCGAGCATGCGCGCTTCCTGCAGGAAACGCTTGGAGAATGCCGGATCGGCGGCGAGCGCCGGCGACATCACCTTGAGCGCGACTTCGCGCTCGAGCGAAGTCTGCACGGCCAGGTGCACGCTGGCCATTCCGCCCACGCCAATCTCGCGCTTGATCTGGTAGCCGGGAACTTCGATCACACGCCGTTCTCGCCGCACGGGGGAAGCGGCATTGTAGCGAATCCGGCCCGCGCGGGGCATGCAACTGCCGCGCACTTGTTTTGCCGCGATCGCGCCCGCACACTCGTCGCATGGTCGAATCCCTGCTGCCGATGGTACTGGTGCTCGCCGGATTGTGGACATGGCAAAACGCCTTGCGCGCCCGCGAGCGCGCGCGCGAACTGGCGCGCGGGCTGTGTACCCGCGCCGGCATGCAATTGCTGGACGAAACCGTGGCGGTGCGCCGCCTGCGCCTGCGCCGGGTGCCCGGCGAAGGCCTGCGCCTGGAGCGTTGCTATGGCTTCGAGGTCAGCGTCGACGGCGCAGACCGCCAGCGCGGCAGCCTGAACCTGCTCGACGGCGACATCGTTTCGTGGGATTTGCCGAACCTCGATGTTGCGACACCGGCGCCGTCGGGCAACGTGATCGAGATGCGCCCGCAGCGGACGCTGCACTGACCTATTTCACCACGCGCAGGTGATTGCCTTTCTTTGCCGGCGCCGTGGCAGCAGCGGCAACATCGGCGCTCGGCGGTTGCGGCGACGCGTTTTCGGCCGGGAACATCATGCCCTGCCCGTTCTCGTGCGCGTAGATCGCCAGGATCGCGTGCATCGGCGCCTCGACGATGCGGCTGACGCCGGAAAAACGCGCGAGGAAGGACACCTTGTCCATGCCTAGTTCGAGCTTTGCCACGGCGCGCGCGGCGACGTTGAGCACGACGCGTCCATCCTTCACCGAGCCCGGCGGCACCTGCACGCCGGGCGCCGCAGCATCGACGAGGATATACGGAGTCAGGCCGTTGTCGCTGATCCAGTCGTACATCGCCCGCAGCAGGTACGGGCGGTTGGATGTCATGCCGACGCTGCTCATGGTTCGCGCAGGAGCTTTTCTTCGGGTGTCAGGCTGCGCGTGAAACCGGGATTGCGGAATATGCGTTCGCCGTATTCGATGATCACATGCGCCTCGCGCGGCAGGGCGACGCCCAGGCTCGGCAGGCGCCAGATCAACGGCGCCAGCGCGCAATCGGCAAGCGAGAGTTCCGGATTGAGGAAGAACTTGGCGGCCTTGAACAGCGGCACCGCCGCGATCAGGGCCTCGCGCAGGCGCTTGCGCGCGGTGTCGGCCGGGCGTCCGCCGGCATGGATCTGCGCCACATACGGCAGCCAGTCGCGCTCGATGCGCACGGTAGCCAGGCGCAGGCGCGCGCGCGACAGCGGATCGACCGGCATCAGCGGCGGATGCGGATAGCGCTCGTCGAGGTATTCGCAGATCACCCCGGTGTCGTAGAGCACGAGGTCGCGATCGGCCAGGGTCGGCACCGAGTTGTAGGGATTCAGGTCGAGCAGGTCTTCCGGCGTGTTCTTGGCCGTCACCGGCACCAGGTCGTAAACCACGCCTTTGGCGGCCAGCACCAGGCGCACGCGGTGGCACTGCACGTCGTCATTGGACGAATACAGGGTCAGGATGGTGCGCGATCGTTGACTCACGGCCATGGGAAACGCCCCCTCAGGCGACTGGCTGCCTGCCATCCTTCCCTTGTACAAACTTACCCCTCGCTTAGCAAGGGGCAGTCACGAACCGACCGGCCTCAATGCACGTCTTTCCAGTATTCGCGCTTGAGCAAATACGCCAGCAGGGTGAAAAAAGCGAGATAGAACAGTACCCAAACAGCGATGGAGTGGCGCTGCAACGCCGCCGGCTCGCTGGTGTACTCGAGGAAAGCGGTCAAATCGCGTACGGTGTCGTCGTACTGGGCCGGCGTGAGCTTGCCCGGCGTGGACAGGACGAGTTTTTCCACGGCCGCGTCCTCGCCCGGCTTGGCCGGCGCGTAAACCGGCGTCTGCACGCCCTGCAACTCCCACAGCGGGAACGGCATCGACGCATTTGCGAACACGGTGTTGTTCCAGCCCACTGGCCGCGACGGATCGACATAGAACGACTTGAGGTAGGTGTAGACCCAGTCGGCACCCTTGGCGCGAACTTCCAGCGACAGATCGGGCGGTTCCTTGCCGAACCAGGCGTCGGCGCCCTGCGCAGGCTGGTCGCCGACCGCCGGATGGGACGGCATGCTCGATACCACCAGATCGCCGGCCTTGGCGCCGGCGGGAGCGAAGTTCTTGAGCACTTCGTCGTCGGTCAGCTGCAGGTCCTGCGCGATGCGCGAATAGCGCATGTACTTGAGGGAATGGCAGCCGGCGCAGTAGTTGAAGAACGTGCGTGCGCCGCTTTGCAGCGAAGCGATGTTGGTGACGCGCGCGCCGGATTCCTGCAGGCCTGCGCCTTCCTCGGCAAAACAGGTGCCGGCAACAAGCAGCGAAGCGGCCGCGACGACGGTCGCCCGGGCAAATAGAAGACGTACGGTTGGCTTAGTCATGGGTCGTTACCCGCTCCGGCACCGGCTTGGTCTTTTCCCAGCCGAAATAGGTATAGGCCCACAAGGCCAGGAAGCACGCGAAGTAAATGAACAGCCAGAAGCGACCGAAGAAATTTTCGATCGTGGTCACATTGGCTGCCGCGCCGAAAAATACCGGGATGTATTCGGTGGTCAATCCCGCGCCGACCGCGCCGAGCATCAGGAACGACAGCGCGAACAGGCCGAGGCCGATCTTGTAGCCCAGGCCGCGATAACGCACCGACTTCACGTGCCCGCGATCCAGCCACGGCACCACGAACAGCACGGCAATGCTCAGGAACATGACGATCACGCCGGGCAGCTTGGCCGGGATCATGCGCACGACCGCATAGAACGGCGTGAAGTACCACACTGGCTTGATGTCCGCCGGCGTCACCAGCGCATTGGCCGGGATGAAGTTGTCTTTTTCGAGGAACCAGCCGCCCACGGTCGGCTCGAAGAAGATGATGAAGGCGCAGATGATCAGGAAGAAACCAACGCCGAACAGATCCTTGACCGTGTAGTACGGATGGAACGGAATGCCATCGGCGGGCTTGTCGGCGCCGAAGCGGCTGCCCTTCGGGCCCTTCTTGATTTCCACGCCGTCCGGATTGTTCGATCCGACTTCGTGCAGCGCGGCCAGGTGCAGCACCACGAGCAGCAGCAGCACCAGCGGCAGCGCGATCACGTGCAGCGAGAAGAAGCGGTTGAGCGTGGCGTCGGCCGGGTTGTAGTCGCCCATGATCCATTGCACCAGCGCATCGCCGATCCACGGCACCGCGCCGAACAACG
The DNA here is from genome assembly GCA_018241165.1 of Pseudomonadota bacterium. Taxonomy (GTDB): domain Bacteria; phylum Pseudomonadota; class Gammaproteobacteria; order Xanthomonadales; family Rhodanobacteraceae; genus Rudaea. The sequence continues at coordinate 2,782 of JAFEEK010000470.1, read as the reverse complement.
AGATGATCACTTTCGCGCCCCAGAAGCTCATGTTGCCCCACGGCAGCACGTAGCCCATGAACGCCTCGGCCATCAGCGCAAGGAAGATCAGCATGCCGAGGATCCACACCAGTTCGCGCGGCTTCTTGTACGAGCCGTACATCAGTCCACGGAACATGTGCAGGTAGACGACGATGAAGAACATCGAGGCGCCGACTTCGTGCATGTAGCGGATCAGCCAGCCCCAGTCGACGTCGCGCATGATGTACTCGACCGAGGCGAACGCGGTGTCCGCGCCGGGCTTGTAGAACATGGTCAGGAAGATGCCGGTGACGATCTGGTTGACCAGGATCAGCAGCGCGAGCGAGCCGAAGTAGTACCAGAAATTGAAATTCTTCGGCGCGTAGTACTCGCTGGTGTGCGAGGACAGGAAGGACAGGATCGGCAGGCGCTCCTCGATCCAGGCGAGCACGCGGTTCTTGGGTTGGATGCGTACGGGTGTCGTCGCCATCACGCGGCTCCCTGCGGATCGACACCAATCTGGATCAGGGTGTCGGAAACGAAATGGTACGGCGGCACCTGCAGGTTGGCCGGCGCAGGCACGCCGTCATAAACACGGCCGGCGATGTCGTAGCGCGACTTGTGGCAGGGACAGAAGAAACCGCCCTTCCAGTCCGGATCGAACGGTTCGGGTTTGACCACTCCGTAGTATTCCGGCGAACAGCCCAGATGCGTGCAGATGCCGATCACGACCAGCCATTCGGGCTTGATCGAGCGGTTTTCATTCTTCGCGTAGGCCGGCTGCTGGTCGGCGTTGTCGCTCTTGGGATCCTTCAGCCGGGCGTCGACTTCGGGCAGGGTAGCCAATTGCTGCGGCGTGCGGTTGACCACGAACACGGGCATGCCGCGCCAGCCGAACGAGACCTTCTGCCCGGCCTCGATCTTGCCGATGTCCGCCATGACCGGCGCACCCGCCGCCTTGGCGCGCGCGCTGGGCTCCCAACTCTTGATGAAAGGCACTGCCGCGCACACGACTCCCACGGCGCCGACGACCGACGTCGTCGCGGTGAGAAAGCGGCGGCGTCCGGGATCCACGACTTCATTGGCCATCCGGCACTCCGATTGTTCCTGCCCAGGTTTCGCAACGTAGCGGATCGCTCGGTGGCGATCCGCAAAACTGCGCTAGTTTAGCGAACGCATCGGCCGCAAACAATGTAGCCTATGCCGCGTGAGCGCCGGAACCGCCGGCGCGCGCCGTTTTCGCATCCGGATCGTGCATGAAGACCTTTTACCGAACCCTGCTTTTCGTCGGCCAGTTCGTCACCCTGGGACTGGCCGCGGCCTTTTTGATCAGCCTGGTGTCGCCGCGTCTGGTCGAACGCGTGCGCCAGCGTTTCGGCACCGCGCCAGTCGCGACAAGCTCGCCGGCGACGACGCCATCGGTGGCGCGCAGCGCACCCGATCACGGCAATTCCATGGCAAGCAGTCCGGAAAAAAATGCGGTCACGGTTTCCTACGCGCCGGCCGTGGCGCGCGCCGCGCCGGCGGTGGTGAGCATCTACGCGAACAAAATCGTCAGCACCGGCCCGCAAGTGCTGCGCCCCGCCAACCCGGTGCTGCAGCGGATGTTCCCGGGCATCATCATCGGGCCGCCGCTCAAGCGCCGCGAGCAGAGCCTGGGCTCCGGCGTCATCGTCGGCCACGACGGCTACGTGCTGACCAACAATCATGTGATCCAGGGCGCCGAGCAGATCCAGGTCGTGCTCTACGACGGCAGCAGCATCGGCGCGCGCGTGATCGGCACCGACGCCGACACGGATCTGGCCGTGCTCAAGATCGACGCACCCAACCTGCCCAGCATCGCAATCGCCGACAAGACGCCGTTGAACGTCGGCGACGTGGTACTGGCGATCGGCAATCCGTTCGGACTCGGACGCACCGTGACGATGGGCATCGTCAGCGCACTGGGCCGCCAGTTGAACTTGTCCACGTACGAGGATTTCATCCAGACCGACGCGGCGATCAACCAGGGCAATTCCGGCGGCGCCCTGGTCAATGCCTACGGCGAGCTGGTCGGCATCAATTCGGACGTGTTTTCGCCATCCGGCGGCAACATCGGCATCGGTTTCGCGATACCGGTGAGCACGGCCAAGGCGGTGCTGGACCAGATCGTCGCCCACGGCCGCGTGATCCGCGGCTGGCTCGGCGCCGAATACGCCGACGTGCACGCGCTGCAAAATCCCGGCGCCAACCATGGCGTGGCGGTCGTCGGCATCTACGACAAGAGTGCGGCAGCGGAAGCAGGCTTGCGCCCCGGCGATGTGCTGTTCACCCTTGACGGCAAGCCCATCGTCAGCCTGCTGGAATTGCGCAATCACGAAGCAAGCCTGGCGCCCGGCACCAAGGTCGAGTTGACCGGTGAACGCAATGGCCAGCCGTTTTCGCTCAGCGCAACGTTGCAAGAACGCCCGCAACGACAAACCTCAAACTGACGGGCGCGTACGCCTGCGGCTCACGAACGCGGCGCGGGCGCAGCGGCCGCGGCCACGGCCGGCGGCGTTTGCGCATCCCGGTAGCGCTGGTGCAGCGTGGCCACGCGCTGCACGTAGAGCTGGGTTTCGTCGAACGGCGGCACGCCCTTGTACTTGGCCACGTTCTGCGGCCCGGCGTTGTAGGCGGCCGTGGCGAGCTTCTCGTCGCCGTTGAACTGCTTGAGCAACTGCGCCAGGTAATCGGCGCCGCCGCGGATGTTCTGGCCGGCGTCGAACGGATCGCCGACGCCCAGGTCCGCCGCCGTGCCCGG
>JAFEEK010000046.1 GCA_018241165.1 Pseudomonadota bacterium | reverse complement strand
GCAGGAAGGGGGATCAAGGGGGATGCGTTCTTTCCCATCCCCCCGATGCTGCGCATCGACCCCCTTCGTGCCGAAGGGGGTGCTTTGCCTCAGTCCACCACGATGCCGGCGAGTTTCTTCAGCGCCTCGGCGTATTTCGCCGCGGTGCCTTCGATCACGCGCACGGGCAACTTCGGCCCCGGCGCAGTCTTGTTCCAGTCCAGGGTTTCCAGGTAATCGCGCACGAACTGCTTGTCGTAGCTCGGCGGACTGATGCCCACGCGGTATTCGTCCGCCGGCCAGAAACGCGAGGAATCCGGCGTCAACATTTCGTCCATGACGAACAGCTTGCCGGACTCGTCCGTGCCGAACTCGAACTTGGTGTCGGCGATGATTATTCCGCGCTGTGCGGCGTAATCCGCGGCAAACGCGTAAATCTTCAGCGTCGCTTCGCGTACCTGCTCGGCGAGGTCCGCGCCGATGGTCTTGACCACCGCGTCGAACGAGACGTTCTCGTCGTGGGAACCCTTCGGCGCTTTCGTCGATGGCGTGAAAATCGGCTGCGGCAATTTTTCCGCCTGCCGCAATCCCGTCGGCAATTTGATTCCGCAAAGTGCACCGGTGGCCTGGCAATCCTTCCAGCCCGAACCGATCAGGTAACCACGCGCGATCGCCTCGACCGGTACCGGCTTCAGGCGTTTCGTGACGATGCTGCGCTTTTCGTACAGGGCCGCATCGGTACCCGCGGGCAGTACGCCAGCGACGGATTTTCCGGTCAAATGATTGCGCACCAGGTGCGCGGTCTGGCCGAACCAGAAATTGGAAATCTGGCACAACATCTCGCCCTTGCCCGGAATCGGATCGGGCAATACCACGTCGAACGCGCTCAGGCGATCCGTGGCGACGATCAGCAATTCCCGATCCGACAATGCGTAAACATCGCGCACCTTGCCGCGATGGATCAGGTTCATTCCCGGCAGATTCGATTGCAGCAGCGTGGTGGGCACAGGCTTAGCTCCGTGGTCGCTGCGCATTGTAACGGCTGGCGTCGGCGCGGCGCTGCTAGAATGCGCGCGATTTTCCTGCGGCCAGGCGCATGCGACTTACCGTTTTCAGCAAAATTGACGTCCGCACAACGTTGGCGTCGAAACCATGAAGTTCACCGGCAAGCTGATCGGCGCCCTGGTCGGCTGGATTGTGTTCCGCAATCCCGTCGCCGTCGTGCTTGGCGTACTTTTCGGGCACCTGTGGGATGTCGGTGCGATCGGATCGCAGTCCGCTGCCCCGCAACGCGATTTCATCGGCCCGCTATTCGGATTGGCCGGAGCCATCGCCAAATCCGACGGACGCGTGTCGGAACCGGAAATCGCCGCCACCGAAAACCTGATCGCGCGCCTTGGACTGTCGGCCGCGCAACGCAGCGAGGCGATCGCGCGATTCAAGGATGGCAAAGAGGAGTCCTTCAGCATCGATCGCGCAATAGCCGACCTGCGCGACTGGTGTCGTGGCCGCCGCGACCGTGCCTACATCCTGCTCGACCTGTTGCTGGAAATCGTGTTCGCGGAAGGCCAGCTCGCGCCGGAAAAACTCTCGATCGTGCGCCGGCTGTGCACAACGCTCTGCGTGCACGAACAGGAACTGGCCGCGCTCGCGGCCATGCGCGGCTACGGTTTCGGCCACACCGGCGGCTACCGGCAATCGCAACCGCCGCCCGGCAGCGCGGCGCCGGGCAAGGATCCCTACGCCGTGCTGGGAATCACGCGCGCGGCGGACGAGCGCGAGATCAAGACCGCCTATCGGCGCCTGATGAGCCAGCACCATCCGGACAAGCTCGGCGACGTGCCCGAGGCGCTCAAGCGCCGCGCCGAGGAGCGCGCAATTGAAATCAATGCGGCCTACGAAAAAATCCGCGCCGAACGTGGGATAAGATAAGGTCATGAAGCAACCCGCCGTCATCGCACCGTCCATCCTGTCCGCGAACTTCGCCAAACTCGGCGAGGACGTCGACAAAGTCATCGCCGCCGGCGCGGACTGGGTCCACTTCGACGTGATGGACAACCACTACGTGCCGAACCTGACGATCGGCCCGCTGGTGTGCGAGGCGCTGCGCAAGCACGGCGTCACCGCGCCGATCGACGTGCATCTGATGGTCAAACCCGTCGATCGCATCGTCCCGGATTTCGCCAAGGCCGGCGCGAGCCTGATCAGCTTCCATCCCGAAGCCAGCGATCACATCGACCGTACCCTCGGCTTGATCCATGAAAGCGGCTGCAAGGCGGGACTCGTGTTCAATCCGGCCACGCCGCTGTCGTACCTGAACTTCGTCCTCGACAAGATCGATTTGATCCTGATCATGTCGGTCAATCCCGGCTTCGGCGGACAGAGCTTCATCCCGACCGCGCTGGACAAACTGCGCCGCGCGCGCGAGCTCATCGACCGCAGCGGCCGGCCGATACGTCTTGAAATCGACGGTGGCGTGAAAGTCGACAACATCGCCGATATCGCCAGGGCCGGCGCGGATACCTTTGTGTCTGGTTCGGCCATCTTCGGCCAGAAGGATTACGCGGCCACGATCGCGGCAATGCGCAAGGCCATCGGATAAAAACGCGCCGGGAAGCGATCGGAGGTTGGGGAGGAACCGGCCTCCCGGCGCGTCGAAAAACTACAGTGTTTGCCAGGTCGGATCGGCGAATTCCGGCGGCGGCGCGACTACGGGGACGGATTCCAGGTCGCAATCGCGCCAGTCGTCGAGTTCCTCGCGCAGGCTCAGGTAATCGGCAGGCAGATACAGGTCCATGGTCGTCTCCGGTCGGATCGTTTCCGGTCAAAAACGCAGCGTGGCAATCAGTCCCAACAGCAGGGCACTGACGGCGAACACGATGCGCAAGGGTTCGAAACTGCGGGCAAGTTCGGCGTTGGCGTCAGGACGTTCGGTTTTCATTGCGGTCTCCTTAATCAAGCGTGGCCAGATTGAACGCGCGACGGGCGTCAGGGCCGACACAGGCAAGGCGCAATGGCGGCGAATTGTGGCGAATCGCTGACATGTGCGCCGCGCCGATTGCCGCGCACGGGCGCGCCTCGTAAGCTGGCAAGCGCCGCCACCCCGAGGAAGACCGCATGGCCCGCCACATCGCCATCGTCGAAGACGAACCCGCCATCCGTGCCAATTACGTCGAGGCGCTCACGCGCATCGGCTATCAGGTACAAGGTTATGGATCGCGTCCCGACGCCAGCCGCGCGTTCGCGCTGCGCCTGCCCGAACTCGTCATCATCGACGTCGGCCTCGGTGACGAACCCGAAGGCGGCTTCGATCTGTGCCGCGAGCTGCGCGGCAAATCCGCCGCGTTGCCGATCATCTTCCTGACCGCGCGCGATTCGGATTTCGACATCATCTCCGGCTTGCGCCTGGGCGCCGACGATTACCTGACCAAGGACGTGAGCCTGCACCACCTCGCCGCGCGCATCAGCGCGCTGTTCCGGCGCATGGATGCCTTGGCCAAACCGATGTCGAAGGAAACCGTGGTCGAACACGGACCGCTCAAACTCGAGGCCGAGCGCATGCGCATCACCTGGAACGGCGCCGAGGTTCCGCTGACCGTGACCGAATTCTGGATGGTGCACACCATGGTGCGTTTTCCCGGCCACGTGAAGAATCGCGATCAACTGATGCGCGAGGCGCAAGTGGTCGTGGATGATGCCACCATCACCTCGCACATCAAGCGCATCCGCAAGAAATTCATCGCCATCGATCCGACATTTGATGCGATAGAAACCGTCCATGGTGCTGGCTATCGTTGGAAGCCATGACTTTCATGCTCGTCATTCCCGCGAAAGCGGGGATCCAGCGCCTTTTCTTGTGGCATCCTGCCTCCTGGATTCCGGCCAATCCTTGGCCGGAATGACGAGCAAAGCGCATGTCGCTTCGATTCAAACTCCTGCTGATCGCACTCTCGACGCTGGCCCTGCCGCTGGCGGGCTGGCTGTTCGTGCGCCAGATGGAGCAATTGCTGCGCCAAGGCCAGGAACAGACCCTGATCGCCACCGCGAATGCCCTT
>JAFEEK010000469.1 GCA_018241165.1 Pseudomonadota bacterium | reverse complement strand
CCATCGGCGGCATCGTCGCGCTCGCACTCACCGGGCAATATCTGTCGGTGCCTTCGGCGATCGGATTCATCGCCGTGTTCGGCGTGGCGATGTTGAACGGCATCGTACTGGTGAGCTTCATGAACGAGCTGCGCGCACACGGCCAACGCGTGCGCGATGCCGTGCTGCGCGGCACCGCGCTGCGCCTGCGTCCGGTGCTGATGACCGCAAGCGTCGCGATTCTGGGACTGGTGCCGATGCTGCTGTCCAGTGGCGTGGGCGCGGAAACCCAGCGCCCGCTCGCCACCGTCGTCGTCGGCGGACTGATCACCTCGACGCTATTGACGCTGGTCCTGCTGCCGGTGCTGTACGACTGGATCGAACAAGGCACAGGCAGCAGCGAACCCACGGCGCCATGAAGCGTAGCGTGAAGCTTACGCCGCGTTGCGCAGCGCGGCGATGCGTTCGGCAATCGGCGGGTGGCTCATGAACAGCCGCGCCACCGTGCTGTCGCCGGAGATGCCGAACGCCGCCACGGCCTTGGGCAAGCCGGATTCATGCGCGCCGGAAAGCGTCTGCAATGCCGAGATCATGCCGGCGCGACTGCCGAGTTTCGCGCCACCTGCATCGGCGCGGAACTCGCGCCAGCGCGAGAACCACATCACGACGATGGTGGCGAGGAATCCGAGCACGGTCTGCAGGATCATCACGATCAGGAAATACGCCCAGCCGCCACCACGGTTGTTGTCGCGACTGCCGCCGAGCGCGCTTTCGATCAGGGTGCCCAGGATGCGCGCGAGGAACATCACGAACGTGTTGAGCACGCCCTGGATCAGGGTCAACGTCACCATGTCGCCGTTGGCAACGTGGGTGATCTCGTGGCCGAGCACCGCGGAAATCTGCTCGCGATCCATGCTCTGCAAGAGTCCGGTGCTCACCGCGACCAACGCGTGGTTGCGACTCATGCCGGTCGCAAACGCGTTCATGTCCGGCGAGTCGTACAGCGCCACCTCCGGCATGCCGATGCCGGCATTGTCGGCATGCTGGCGCACGGTGTTCAGCAGCCAGATTTCGTTGGCGCCTTTTGGATCGGTAATTACCTGCGCGTGCGTCGTCCACTTGGCGATCATCTTCGACATCGCCAGCGATATGAACGCGCCGCCCATGCCGAACACCGCACACATGACAAGCAAGCCTTGCAGGTTGATGCCAGACTGGCCATAGGCCCAGCGGTCGATGCCGAAGATCGAGCACACGATGCCCAGCACCAGCATGATGGCGAGGTTGGTGCCGAGAAACAGCAGGATGCGCAACATGGATGTGCCTTTGTTGGTGGATTGAATTGTGTAGACCGTACTTTGGGGAGACTGGACGCGGTTTCAAGAATTATGCTTTGCTCGTCATTCCGGCGGAAGCCGGAATCCAGCGTCTTTCTGGTGGCATCCTGCCTCCTGGATTCCGGCCAATCCATGGCCGGAATGACGGGAATTCGGATGACTTACCGCGGCCGCTTCGCGCCCTCTCCCACCGGACAACTGCACTTCGGCTCGCTGGTAGCGGCCGTCGGCAGCTGGATTCGAGCACGTTCGCAAAATGGTGCCTGGATCGTCCGCATGGAAGACCTCGATCCGCCGCGCGAGGTTCCCGGCGCGGCAGCGGACATCCTCGAAACCCTCGCCGCCTTCGGCATGGAATCGGACGAGCCGGTACTCTACCAAAGCACCCGCACGGCGGCGTACGCGACCGCGTTCGCCCGTTTGCGCGAGGCTGGCCACGTTTTCCCCTGCTGGTGCAGCCGGGTGGATCTGGAGCCGTTCGGTGGAATCCACCGCGACGCGTGCATCGCTACGGCCGATCCCGCGCGCGCGCCCGCGTGGCGGCTGCGCGTCGCCGACGCGACGATCCGGTTCCACGACCTCGGGTTCGGGCCGCAAGTGCAGGATCTGCGCGAATCCGTCGGCAATTTCGTGATACGCCGTGTCGATGGCTGGTACGCATACCAGCTCGCCGTGGTCGTGGACGATGCGGATCAGGGCATTACCGAAGTCGTGCGCGGCGCCGACCTGCTCGATTCCACACCGCGGCAAATGCATTTGCAGAACCTGCTTGGTCTGCCGACTCCAGACTTTGTGCATCTACCGCTGGCGCTCGATGCCAGCGGCCGCAAACTTTCCAAACAAGACCACGCGCGGCCGGTGGACCGGAGCAAACCGCTTCCTGCCCTGCGTGCCGCGCTGCAATTCCTCGGCCAATGCGTGCCGGATGCGAACGATGTCGCCGGACTGCTGTCGAAAGCCGTCTCGGATTTCGATCTTGCTGCACTGCGGGCAGTGTCATCGGCCGCGAAGTGTAAAATCGATCCCGATCCAGCATAAACAAAAGGAGCAAGACATGACTTCACGCATCGCACTCGTCACCGGTGGCACTGGCGGAATCGGCAGCGCCATCGTCAAGCGTCTGGCCAGTCTCGGCCACAAGGTCGCGACCAATTACCGCGACGAAACCAAGGCGAAGGCCTGGCAAGCCAACATGAAATCGCATGGCGTGGACGCCGCGATCGTGCCTGGCGATGTGTCTACGCCGGAGGCGGCGGAAAAACTCGTGCGCGGCGTCGAGGCACAACTCGGGCCGGTCGATATCCTCGTCAACAACGCCGGCATCACGCGCGACACGACGTTCCACAAGATGAGCGCGCTGCAGTGGCAGGAAGTGATCAACACGAACCTCAATTCCTGCTTCAACGTCACGCGCCCGGTGATCGACGGCATGCGCAACCGCAAATGGGGCCGCATCATCCAGATCAGCTCGATCAACGGCCAGAAGGGCCAGTACGGACAGGCCAATTACGCCGCGTCCAAGGCCGGCATGCACGGCTTCACGATTTCGCTGGCGCAGGAAAACGCCAAGTTCGGAATCACGGTCAATACCGTCTCGCCCGGCTATGTGGCGACGGAAATGGTAATGGCCGTGCCCGAGGACGTGCGCAACAAGATTGCCGCGCAGATCCCGGTCGGGCGCCTGGGCGAGCCGGACGAAATCGCCTATGCCGTCGCGTTTTTCGTCAACGAGGAAGCACGCTGGATCACGGGCGCGAACCTGGCCATAAACGGCGGGCAGTATATGGGTTGGTAAAGCTCGCGCTTGCGAACTGCCTTGAATGGCAGTTCGCGCGAGCTTTACCAGGTGAGACAGGGATGTCGAACGGGCGGCTTCCCAGGGATGGATTGCGAAGATGTGCCTGAAGCGCATCGCGTGCGCCTGGTTTCTGGTGAGCCATGGATGGCGAACGGCAACGCACCAGGGATGGTTCCTGGGTGCCGAACGGCAACGCACCAAGGATGGTTTGCTAAGGTGTGCTCGAACGGCACCACCCTCACCCGCGCCTGCGGCGCGGCCTCTCCCGCCAGCGGGAGAGGCGGTCGCTAAAGGCTTTGCTGCGCAGCAAAACCCTACCGCAGCGCGGCAAAATCTGCTAACTTTGCCGCATGGCACAAGTGCGCGTTATAAAAAAATATCCTAACCGTCGACTTTACGACACCGAGATTTCGAGCTACATCACGCTCGAGGAAGTCCGGCAACTCGTCATCGATGGCGAGGAATTCGAGGTTCGCGACGCCAAGACCGGCGACGACCTGACCCGCTCCGTGCTGCTGCAGATCATCTCCGAGCACGAGGAAACCGGCCAGCCGATGTTCACGACGCAACTGCTGTCGCAGATCATCCGCTTCTACGGCGATTCGATGCAGGGCTTCATGGGTTCGTACCTGGAAAAGAGCCTGCAGATCTTCCTCGACCAGCAAGGCAAGTTCCGCAGCCAGCTCAACAACATCCTCGGCCAGACGCCGTGGTCGATGCTCAACGACATGACCGAGCGCAACCTGGATCTGTGGAAATCCGTGCAGGAAGGTTTCCTCAGCGCGGCCAGCAAGGGCCAGATCAATCCGGCGCCGGGCAAGTCCGGCAAATCCTGATCCTCGCGGCGTTTGACAGCGCCGCCATCGCCGCCTACCATCGCGCGCTTGTTGCGCCGCACAATACCTTGCGGTGCGCCAATCAAACAGGCGAGGAATCCCCATGAGCAAGCGCGTCGCGCTGGTGACCGGCGGCATCGGCGGTCTTGGAACGGAAATCTGTAAATACCTGGCTCGCTCCGGGCGCGCTGTCGTGGCGGCGGACTTGGCCAGCCGCGCCGAACGCGTGGCGGAATTCGGCAAGGAGACGGCCGAGTTCGGCGATCAAATCCGCTTCGAACCGATCAATGTCGGCGATTTCGACGGCTGCACGCAGGCGATCAAGGCGATTGAAGCAAAGCACGGCGCCATCGACATCCTCGTCAATGCTGCCGGCATCACCCGCGACACCACGCTGCGCAAGATGAACGCGCAGCAATGGAACGATGTCATCGACATCAACCTCGGCGGCGTCTTCAACACCTGTCGCGCCGTGGTCGAGGGCATGAGCGAGCGCGGCTTCGGCCGCATCGTCAACATTTCGTCGGTGAACGGCCAGACCGGCCAGTTCGGCCAGACCAACTATTCCGCCGCCAAGGCCGGCATGCACGGCTTCACCATGGCGCTGGCCCGCGAAGTCGCGCGCAAGGGCGTCACCGTCAATTCTGTCTCGCCGGGCTACTGCCGCACCGCGATGGTCGCGGCAATCGCGGAAAACGTGCGCAGCCAGATTATTGCGGCGATCCCGGTCGGGCGCCTGGGCGAGCCGAGCGAGATCGCACGCGTCGTCGATTTCCTGTGCGCGGAAGATTCCGGTTTCATCACCGGTGCGAACATCCCGGTGAATGGCGGGTACTTCATGGACTTTTAGAAGTCCGTCAGTAATCGAACCCGTCGATGAAGATGAAATCCGCGGGCGTCATGTGGTTGCCGTTGCTGTCGCAATCGTAGGTCAGCACGATGGCCGGTCCGGTGTAGACGACTTCAAAATCGGTGACGGCAATCCCGTACAAGAGGTGGCTGCCGCTTTGCGTGTTCGGATCCATGCCGAACTCCGACCACTTGTGTGTCGTATACCAATCCCATTCGGCAGTGAGCGGCACGCTGCCGCCGTCCGCCAGCACCATGCCGTACTTTTGCAGCGTGCGCAGAACCACTCGCGCCGCCACATCCGCCGCAGCGCCACCATCGGCATGATTGCCGGCGCTGAAACCGGCGACATTGAACGTCGATTTCAAGCGCAAGCGCGAACCATAGGGAATCGCGTTGGGACTGGTGTCGCTGGCGCCATGCTCGCCCGTGCCGCTGGTACCGTGGCTGGCCGGATGCACAAATGCGCCTTTCATCATGCGAGAGTTTTTCAAAATGAACCTGATGGCATGGCCCAAGTCCCCATTCGGGGTCTGCTCGGCGGCATGCATCTCATCGGCGTTGAACAACAGCGGTGCGACCGGGAATCCAGCGGCATCCGTGCTCGTGCACTGATCGCCGCGCCCCTGCGGCGGATAGACGCGAGTCAAGTCCCAGGTCAAGGCGCACATGGCCTGGACGTTGCCGCCGACGACGTTGGTGTTGCCAGACTCGAACAGGGTGTTGCCCTGCACGATCAGCATGTGGCAGTCATTGCTGCCGTTGGCGCAGGTGTAACTGGGCGCCGGATCGGGCGGGTAATTGGCCGGCCCGGTGCCCTCTATCCCACCGCCGGGCGGCAAGGGAATCGGCAGCGGTAGCGGCCCGTACGATGGACTGGTGTGGAAATCGCCGCAATCGGGATAGTAGTAATTGTTCGCACCGCCAAACGGGGTAACCGGCGTGGTCGCGATGCCGCTGTCGGCGTGCAGCACGTAGAACGAAAAGTCGATCTGGAAATTCGTCGCACCCGTGCCCCATCCCCCCAATGACGACAGATGGGCGATCATGTTGTCGGAATTCGGATGCTTCAGCGACGGCGCGCTGACATCGCGGTTCCACACCGCACTCGCGGGGAAACGCGGCAACGGATCGGCGTGGACGAGCGTGAAGGCAAATCCAAGAATCGTGGCGACAAGGGAACGGCGCATGATTTGCTCCCGCGGAATTACGCGAGCGAAAATTATCCTACTCCTGCCCCGGGCGCTGTGCAGTCGCTCACGAATTCCTACCACATCAAGTCCGCAGGCACATCGTCTTCGGCCGGTGCGTCCGGATCGCACAGCAGGACAAGTGCATCGGACTGGATTGACTGCGCCTGCAAGGCAGTATCGCGCGTCACCAGCAGATAACGCCCGGCCAGCTGCACCACGGCCAGTTCGCCGCGATTGAGCGCGGCGAGTTGATCCTTGGTGACATAGATGCGCCGGATCTTGTTGCCGTGCGGGAAATGCCGCGGCGTGTCGGCATCGGTCGCATTGAGCGCCTTGCCGGCGAGCAACGTCGCCAGTTTCTGCTTGCGTTCCTTCCTCTCGCGCGCGGCGCGCTCGGCTTCGCGTTGCGCCTGCTCGCGCTCGTTGCGCTCGACGTTAGCGCGCTGCGCGTACGCGCGCGCGAGATCGAACTCGTGTTTGGCCGGCTTCGGCTTGGCAGCGGACGCTGCTTGCGCCGGTTTCTTCGCGGCAGGCTTAGGCGGCTCTTTTGGCTTTGCGGCAAACCCGGCCTTGAGCAATTGGTCGCGCAACGATTCGGACATGTAGATTTACTTGGAAAGTGCGGCCACGGATGATCGCACGCTCTTGTTGAAAAGTGCGTCCAAGGATGGACGCTGTTTGATCTTCGCATTCATGGATGAATGCACTAGTAATGTGGCGGTGGCGGTTCGTCGTGCGCGTCGTGCGCGAGCGCCGCATTGACGCGTCCCAGCTCGCCGCGGAACTGCGCGATCTCTCGCTGCAATTCGATCAGGATGCGGTCCTGCGCGGCGACGGTCGCATCCAGGGATTGCACGGTCTGGTCCAGGAACGCGATGCGCGTTTCCAGTTCGGTCAGGCGTTGTTCGAGAGTGGCTGTCATGGGTTAACGCCAACGTGAAATCGCCGGCCTTGCACGACTCATGGCGCGATCGCGCGGCGCACGCTGCGGCCGCGGCCGATGCCGTAATACGCCAGACCGGCGGATTCCACTGCCGCGGGTTCGTAGATGTTGCGCCCGTCGAAAACCACCGGCGCGTGCAACGTGGTTTTGATGCGCGAGAAATCCGGACTCCAGAACGCCTTCCACTCGGTGATCACGACCAGCGCGTCGGCCCCATCCAGCGCGGCGTACATTTCATCACACAGCACAAGATCGGCGCGCTGGCCATAAATACGCTGCGCTTCCTCTTGCGCTTCCGGATCGAAGGCCCGCACTTTGGCACCCGCCGCCCACAATTGTTCGAGCAGGCGCCGGCTCGGCGCTTCGCGCATGTCGTCGGTGTTGGGCTTGAACGCAAGGCCCCACAGTGCGATCGTCTTGCCGGCAAGCTTGCCGGCAAAATGCCGGTGCAGCAGTTCGAAAAGTTTTTCCTTCTGGTTGCGATTCACGGTTTCCACCGCATCCAGCACGCGCGCCTCATACCCATGGCTGCGCGCGATGCGCTCCAGCGCCTGCACGTCTTTCGGAAAACACGAGCCGCCGTAACCGGCGCCGGGATAGATGAACGAATAGCCGATGCGCGGATCCGAGCCGATGCCGTGGCGCACCAGTTCGATGTCGGCGCCGACACGCTCGGCGATGTTCGCCATCTCGTTCATGAAGCTGATCTTGGTCGCCAGCATCGCGTTGGCCGCGTACTTGGTCAGCTCGGCCGAGCGTGTGTCCATCAGCACGATGCGTTCATGGTTGCGGTTGAACGGCGCGTACAAGGCCTTCAACTGCTCGATCGCGCGTGCGCTGGACGAACCAATCACGATTCGATCCGGGCGCATGCAGTCCTTGACCGCGTCGCCCTCTTTCAAAAATTCAGGATTGGAGACGACATCGAAGTCGTGCTTTGCACTGCGCGCCGCCAGTTCGGCGGCGATAGTTTCGCGCACGCGATCGGCGGTGCCGACCGGCACGGTGGATTTATTCACGACCACGCGGTAGCCATCGATGTGCGCGCCGATCGTGCGCGCCACGGCCAGTACATGCCGCAGGTCGGCGCTGCCATCTTCGTCCGGCGGCGTACCGACGGCGATGAACAGCATCTGGCCGTGGGCGACGCCCTGCGCTGCATCCGTGGTGAATTTCAGGCGCCCGGATGCGCGGTTGGATTCGACCAATTCCGCCAGGCCAGGCTCGTAGATCGGCAATTTGCCGCGCTCAAGGTCGGCAACCTTGGCCGCGTCCACATCCACGCAGACAACGTCATTGCCGACTTCGGCCAGGCATGTTCCGGTCACAAGGCCAACATAGCCGGTGCCGAACAGGGTAATGCGCATCGAACACACCGCGTTGCGGGAGCAATGCGTATTGTACCAAGCCGCAGCAACGAAAAAGGCGCGGTTGCCCGCGCCTTTTCGCTGCCCATGCAGGCTGAATCAATCTTTCTTCGGCTCGGCCGGAACCGCCGGCTTGGCCGCCTCGGCCTTGTCGATGCTGATCAGGGTGACGTCGAAGATCAACGTCGCGTCCGGACCGATCTGCGGCGGGCCGTGCTCGCCATAGGCAAGCTTGGCCGGAATGAAGAACTTGTATTCCGAACCCACCGGCATCAACTGCAGGCCTTCGGTCCAGCCCGGGATCACGTTCGCGAGCGGGAACTTGGCCGGCTGGCCGCGCTTGATCGAGCTGTCGAACTCGGTGCCGTCGATCTTGGTGCCGACATAGTTCACGGTCACGC